>DODI01000476.1:0-241 GCA_003509045.1 Planctomycetota bacterium
CTGGACCTGACGCCGATCCCGATGGACATCAAGCTGTATGGGTTATCGACGCTGGAAGGCATCCGGCTGGATCTGTCATCGATCTTTACCGTAGGTGTGTCCCCAGAGCTAGGCGTGAAGGAGAACGCCGCTGAGCGCCTCCTTGGCCTCTCCTTGAATGATATCCAGAGCCTCGCCGAGGACATCATCAGGCGCCACATGCCGCCTGTCATCGCGGCCATGACATTCGAAGAGCTCAACG
>DODI01000476.1:269-3304 GCA_003509045.1 Planctomycetota bacterium
CGATCCTCACGCTGTATTCACGGAGGAGCGGCCTTTGTCTGGCCCATGATCCAGGATTACCAGTTCCTGGACCTGACCCCCATCCCGATCGACATCAAACTGGAATGGATATCAACGCTGGAAAACATCCAGCTGGATCTGTCATCGAACTTTACCGTAAGTGTGTCCCCGGAGCCGGGCGTCAAGGAAAACGCCGCCGAGCGCCTCCTGGGGCTGACCCTTAACGATATCCAGCACATCGCCGAGGACATCATCAGGACCCACATGCCGCCCGTCATCGCGACCATGACATTCGAAGAGCTCAACGCCGCCACCGACAAACAGACTCCTCGCGAGATTCACCGCCGACTCTATCAAGCCCATGGTGTCGAGGCCGAGCTGGCAAAGGTAGGAGTCCGGCTGATCAACTTCATTATCCCTGATGTCTCAGTCTCCCCGGGGCAGGACCCGGATGTCGGCAAGGCAGCTGAATCTCCGCCGCCGTTTCCCCGGGAAGCTGGCCTCGGCAGCCAGGGAACCGAAACACCCACAGACCAGCTGTAACCGAGGCAATCCCGGGCCATGAATCTGTCCCCTCCAATGCTCAAATTCGCCATCATCGTCTCCTCTGTTGCCCTAGGAATTGGCATCACAGCTCCGACGATCACGATCACCCCCGGCGCCGGCGAGCTCACCTCCCTGGTAGAACTGCTCTCCCCCGAAGAGCTGGAGCCCCGGACCTATTCCATAGCCCGGGTAATCCAGGCGCTCTTCGATGGGGGCGACTACTTTCTCGCCATCGCCTTAGCTGTCTTTTCGATCATCTTCCCCATCGTCAAGCTGGGATTTTACTGGGTCTCCGCAGGCGGCGGCACCCTGGGGGGGGCCTGGAAATTCCTGCGCGGCATCGATCGTCTCGGCAAATTCTCCATGGCGGAAGTCTTCCTCCTGGCCCTGACCGCCTTCGCGCTGAAGGACCTTCCGGGCGACACGATGGTGCAGCTCCGATACGGCTTCTATGTATTTTTCGCCGCCGTCTTATTAAGCCTGCTGGTCTCAGCCGGCCTGCGGCATCGGCGAAAACAAACCTGACAGTTCGCAGAGAGTCAGATATTTATCCTGCTTGGATTATCGGAATCTGCTAAGCTTCAGGCTGGTTGGTCTTCTATGCAGGTGGTAATTGATGACTGAATGGTGGGTCGCCCTCGGAGGCGATGAAAAAATATTCTACGGCATCGCGTTTGCGTCGAGCCTTGTTATGTTCATCCAGCTCGTGCTGACCCTCATCGGCGGCGCGTTTGATGTCGCCGATGGCGAATTCGAGGTAGAGGGCACGGATGGCGAGCTTGGAGTTCTTTCCATCAGGACGATCTGCGCCTTCTTCGTCGGCTTCGGCTGGGGAGGAATCACCGCGCTGAACCAATACGAGGGCGACGTCTTCATCGCCACGATAGCCGGATTCATCACCGGGTCGCTATTCCTCTTTGCGGTTCTCTGGACCATGCGCGGGCTCCATAGTCTCAAGGAGGATGGCACCGTCGATATCAAAAACGCGGTGGGCGCCACCGGCAGCGTCTACCTGCCAATCCCCCCCAACAGGGAAGGCACCGGGCAGGTGCAGGTCGTGATCCAGGGCCGCGAGCGGGAGGTCATCGCCCTGACCGACTCGGACGAAAAACTGGAAAACCGGACCCGGATAACCGTATTGGAACAAATCGACCCGCAGACTGTTCTGGTTGGTCCGATTGCCACCAAGACGGAGGCTGCTGAAGAGCCCGCCGCCGAAGGCTCCGAGGCCGAAGTTCCCGCGGAAACGGAGGGAACGACAGATCCCGGCGAGACTCAAAACGAAACCACTGACACCTGAAATGGAAAGGAAGATCGATGGAAGGCATGCTTAGCACCACTGTAGTTTTTCTCCTGGTTATCTTTGGAACACTGGCAGCCTTTGCCATGCGTTACAAGAGATGTCCTTCGGACAAGATCCTCGTGATCTACGGAAAGACAAGCGGGGGACGATCCTCACGCTGCATTCACGGAGGCGCGGCATTCGTCTGGCCCATGATCCAGGCCTACCAATTCCTCGATCTGACGCCGATCCCGATCGACATCAAGCTGGAAGGCGCCCTGTCCCAGCAGAACATCCGTATCAATACGCCATCGACCTTTACCGTAGGTATCGCCACAGAGAAAGGCTTGATGGAGAACGCCGCTGAGCGTCTCCTTGGCCTCTCCTTGAGCGATATCCAGAACCTCGCCCAGGACATTATCTTCGGCCAGATGCGCGTTGTCATCGCGACCATGCCGATCGAGGAAATCAACGCCGACCGTGACAAGCTGATCGAGAACATCTCCAATGGTGTCGAGGTTGAGCTGCGAAAGGTCGGCATCCGGCTGATCAACGTCAATATCCAGGATGTCACCGATGAATCCGGCTATATCGACGCCCTTGGAAAAGACGCAGCCGCCCGGGCCATTAACGATGCCAAGGTACTGGTTGCCCAGAAGGAGAGGGATGGTGAGATCGGTAAGGCCCAGGCTCAGCGCGAACAGCGGGTCGAGGTCTCCAGCGCGATGGCTACAGCCACCGAAGGTGAGAACCGTGCCAAGATCACGGTCGCCAACTCCGATGCCGACCGTCGGAAACAGGAGGCCGAGGCGGAACGAGTCGCCAGCGCGGCTGAAAAGGTCCAGGCCGCAGAGGCCCTCGGAGAAGCCTACGCTTCGGAAGAAACCGCCGAGCGTATCCGCGCCAAGAAGGAGCAGGCCACCCAGTACGCGAACATAGTCGTCCCCGCCGAAATCGAAAAGGCTCGTATAGAGACCCTCGCTGAAGCCGAAGCCGAGAAAACCCGGCGCACCAAGCAGGGACAGGCCGATGGCCTCAAATCCATGATGGATGCCGAGGCTCTCGGGCTCATGGCGATTCTCCAGAAGAAAGCCCAGGGACTGGGAGATATCGTGCAGGCCTGTACCGGCGACCCCCAGATGGCGATGATGATGATGATCACCGAGCAGCTCCCCAAGCTGGTCGAAGAGCAGGTCAAGGCCATCTC
>DODI01000243.1:0-5201 GCA_003509045.1 Planctomycetota bacterium
CCATGACATTCTGGCTGCGCCGGAAGACCGGCAGCAGGTTGACCGTCCCCTCAAGGCTCAGGTCCTGAAGCTTCTGCCAGCGGTAGCGCCGTGGACCGATTCGCCAGATCTTCTGGAGGTTGATGCTCTTCTCCGGTTCGAACTCGCGGGAGAAGCCCTTCCCATCGGGATCCTGCACCGGGCCGGTGAGCCACCAGTCGAGAATGAAACCGCGCGCCTTCGCCTTGCGCTGGGGATCCCTGCCGATCTTTCGCAGCTCACCCGCCGCGCTGCCGACAAGCTCCCTCGGGAAATTTCCCGTGACGATCTTCAGCAGGTGGCCCTCGGCGGCATCCTTGTCTCCGGCGGCTCCAATGGCCGCCGCGAAGCCGACATATCCCCTGGCCGCCTCGACCGACAGACCGGTGTCGGAGAGAAAGGGCTCCAGCCTGGCGATCGAGCCCTTGTCAGCCGAGGCAATCAGTCCCTGCAGAGCCCGAGAACGAAACTCCCGGTCCTCCGCGAGGCTGAGAGCACGGCTGAACATATCGAGAGCCTCTTTTTTCTTTCCTCCTCCCAGCTTTCCCTCAGCCAGCGCAAGGTAGCCCTTGAGAGCGACCGCTTTGCCGGCCTGGGTACCGGCGGCGGCAACCTCGAGATAGGTCGCCTCGAGTGCCGGCTTGACCAGCTCGCCCTTCACGTCCAGGGCGGTGATCTTGAGCTCGGGATCCTTTCCCGCCGCCGCGCGCGTGAGGTACGGCTCGGCGGCCTTCGCATCCCGGGCGGCAAGTGCCCTGAGAAGCACGGGGCGCTCCCCCTTCGCAGCCTCCTCGTACCCCTTAACCAGGGCAGATGTAACCCCCGGCCCATCAAGAGCTGAGAGTCGCCTCATGGCCAGCGAACGAACTCGCTCAGCCGCATCCGCCAGCCCCTGCAGCAGAACCGGAACGGTTCCTTCGTCGCCGCGCGGGCAGAGCTGGTGCAAAGCGCGCGCTCTCTGGAAATCCTCGGGAGCGTTTTTCAGCGCGAACTCGTAGAGCCGGCGAGAGTCTTTTGCGTTGCCGGCGGCGGCCAGTCCATCAGCCAGGCGCAGCTCTTCCTGGAAGATCTTCCGGAGCTGGGGATCATCTTTTTTCCCGGCCACAGCAAGAAGGACCTCTACCGCCTCCGGGGTCGCAAGCCGGGCAAGCCCTTCGAGAGCGGAGAGACGAACACCATCATCATCGGAGCCGGAGAAAATCACCAGCGTCTTGACCGCCGCATGGTCCCCTCTCTTGGCGAGAGTGAAGAGCAGATCAGCCTTGAGCTCTTCGTCAGCCTTGCCGATGGCTGCCATGACAGCGTTGTGGGCAAAACGTCCGGGCATCCGCTCGAGAACCAGCCGGGCGATCTCGGCGACATGTTCATCTTCATCCCACAGGCACCTCTCGGCAACCTTGACCGAGCCCGCATCGCCACCGATGAAACCCATCAGCCAGAGAGCCTCGCGGCGCAGATAGCTGTTGGAGGACCCCTCGACCAGCTTTCCGAGCTCCCGCAGTACAGGCCCTCTCTCCTTTTCGCCGCCGGGCCGGCCGGCATGATGAACGATCAGGGTCAAAGCGTGGCTCGCGGTGATGCTGGGTTCACGGTCGGCGCCGACGAGAATCTTTCCCAATCCGGCGATCGCGCTGGCGCCGTGTCCTGGAGCGGAAAGCCGGGCCTTCATCCTAACGCCGTGATCAGGAGAACGGATGCCGTCAAGAAACGCTCCGAGCTCCTCAGCTAAAGAAACCCTGCCCAGCAATAAAACGGCGGTGCAAAGAACAAGCCGAGCCGAATACGAATTACGATGACTGGTTATTTTATTCATCTCGATTCCTTTCTCCTCAAACACGCCACGGTGAACGGTTGGGCCTGGCTATGAGGCGGTTGGCCTCCTCGTCTCCAATAACGCGCTCATTCTTCGCGTCCCAGTTCAGGCCGCGGCCGAGGCGATAGGAGATATTTCCGAGGATGCAGAGCGTGCCGACGGCATGCCCTGCCTCGATGGTCATGATCGGCTTATTCCTCGAGCGCACAGCGTTGATGAAGTCCTGCTCATGGCCGGGGCTCTTATAGGGGAAGTTGCCGCCCGCCGGGATCTTGTACTCGAGAGCCTTCTTCTCGGCATGGGTTCCGCCATCGCCGCCGCCGACGACCAGCGCCCCCTTATCGCCGATATACTTCGACCCGAAGCCGTGCACCTTGCCCGGGGCATGCGGGTGACCCTTCCCGGGCTGGCGCCAGTACATCACCCAGTCGGGGTCCTTGAACACGTACTTGATTTCCATCTTCGTCGGGCAGTCCCAGATGCCGTGCTCAGGCGCCTTGCCGGTAGCCTCCACGTAGGAGGGCATCTGGCCATCGGCGTTCATGATGAAGAGCGCACAGGACATCACGTGCGCGCCACGGTCGCGAATCTGCCCGCCGCCGAATTCGAGGAACCAGCGGAAGTTGAAATGGACTCGCTCGACGTTGTAGTCCATGTAGCGCATCGGGCCGAGCCACATGTTCCAGTCAAGGTTCGACGGGGGAGGACCGTTCGGCTTGCCTCCGCCTACAGGGTTCTCGTAATGCCAGCAATCGACCTCCTTCACCCGGCCGATCATCCCGTTTCTCACATAGGAGGCCGAGGCGTAGGCGGCATGGGTAGAGCGGCCCTGGGAGCCGACCTGCATTACACGGCCGCAGCGCTGGGCGGCGTTGACCATGGCCCGCCCCTCCTCGATGGTCGAAGAGGATGGCTTCTGAACGTAGACATCCTTGCCGGCCTCGCAGGCCATGACGGCCATCACCCCGTGCCAGTGATCAGGCGTCGCGATCAGGACTCCATCGAGGTTCTTCTGGTCTAGAAGATCCCTGAAATCCCGGTACTTGGGCACATAACGCCCGATGATCCTGGCGGCCCTGTTGAGATGGCTCGTGTCCACATCGCAAAGGGCCCCTGCGTATTTCCGGAAAAAATTAAGGTGTCCGGTGCCCATCCCGCCCAGCCCGATATGCCCGGTCAGAACCTTCTCACTGGGAGCCTGCGCGCCGAGAAAGCCGGCAGAAAAAATTGCGGGGGCGCCGAGCCCTCCGCCAATAGCGAGGGTCCGCCCCAGGAAGCCACGGCGGCTGGTTGTTTTTTTCATCCGTATCTACCTCGTTGTTCGCCACCCGCTCCCCCGGCACTCAGCACCGGGAAGTGGACAGTCGTTACTTATTGCAGCCGGAAGGAGGCGTGCATCATACCCTCGACGGGAGGTTTACGAAAAGACCCCAGCGATGGAAACCTTCACCTCTGCAGGTCAGGGCTGCAACCTATACCTCTGCCGCAAGGGGTAGCTGGACCCGGAAGACTGTGCCGACCCCCGGCTCACTCTCAACCCCCACAGACCCTCCCATGCTGGCGGTGAAGTGCTTGACGATGGAAAGACCCAGGCCCGTACCGCCCACCTCGCGGGAGCGCGCCTTGTCCACCCGGTAGAATCGCTCGAAGATTCGCTCCTGGTGCTCAGCCTCGATCCCGATGCCGGAGTCCTTCACCAGCAGGATGGCGCTGTCACCCTCCACCTCGATACTCAATGAGACCCCTCCCCCTCCCTGGGTGTACTTGATGGCGTTGTCCAGGAGATTGTCAACCACCTGCCTGAGCGCCTCCTCATCACCGTTCACGTTGACGGCATCCTCGGGCACTTGCGAGTGCAACTGGATGCCCTTTTCCTCCGCGGCGACCATCGCGCGCCTTACCGAGTCCATGGCGGTGAGCTTGAGATCCATTCTGCGCAGCTCGAGCTGCTGCTCATCCCGGGCCTCGACCCTCGACAGGGCGAGCAGGTCGGCCACCAGCGAGGACAGCCGCAGGGACTGGTTCTGGATCTTGCCGAGAAAACGGGAGCGGGTTTCCTCGTCCATCTCCTCGCTTTCGATCAAGGTCTCAACAAGCCCGCTGATCGCGGTAACCGGTGTCTTCAGCTCGTGGGATACGTTAGCCACAAAATCTGTCCGGACACGTTCGAGACGCTGGAGCTGGGTGAGATCGTCGAGAACCACCAGGCCGCCGGCAAGCTCTCCATCACGGCCACGAAGAGGGGAGGCACGAGCCTCGAGAACCTGCTCCTGGTCATCTTTCAGTATCTTCAACTCCTCGACCCGTTCGACTCCATCTCGCAGGGTCTGGCGCAGCAGCTCACCCACCTCCTCGACCTCGATCACATCGTAGATATGCCACCCCTCCGGATCATCGACTGAAACGTTCAGGATCTCGCAGGCCGCCTTGTTCATGTGAAGGATCTTCGCATAAGAATCAACAGCCACCACCCCCTCAACCATGCCGGCAAGAATTGTCCGTACCTTGTTCTCTTCGCGTGAGAGGACCTCGATACGCTCGTTGAGCTTGTCCGCCATGCTGTTGAACGCCCTCACAAGAGGGGCCGCTTCCTGGGCAGAGTAAGGGCTGACCTGCTCATCGTAATTTCCCTCAGCAAGCGAATTCGCCGCCTGGGTCAGTGACCTGAGAGGAGTACGGAGGCGGCCACGGAGGCTGCGAGTGGCAAAGAAGGCTGTTACAAACGCGCTCAACATCAACCATGCGAACGGAACCCACCACTTATCCGGGTCCGGAAGATCGGCAGGATCAGCTGAGGGATTGAAGCCCGGAGAGAGCATCAGCACCAGCATGGCCAGACAGAACACACTGAGAACCCCGACAAAGATACTCCAGAAAAGACCGGAAATAAAAATCCTCATCAGCGGGTCTCCTTAAAACGGTAGCCTACGCCGCGGATGGTCTCGATCAACTCACTGCAGGAGCACAATTTCTTGCGCAGGGAGCGGATATGCACATCGATATTTCGATTCGACACCAAGGCATCATCCCCGACGACCGGGTCCAGCAGCTGGGACCGGCTGTACACCCTGCCCGGATGGGAAGCCAGGTAGTGAAGAAGCCTGAACTCGGTCGCGGTAAATTCAACCGGCTTGCCGGAACAGATCACCTCGTGCCGCGCGGGGTCGATCACCAGGTCGCCAACCGAGATCCGGTTGCCTGAAGCGTTCTCCTGCTCGAGATTCGACCTGCGCAGCAGGGCCTTCACCCGGGCCACCAGCTCCCTGACCTTGAATGGCTTGGGGATGTAATCATCGGCTCCGACACCGAGGCCGAGAACGACATCAATCTCCTCGCCCTTGGCGGTAACCATGATGATGGGGATCCGCCT
>DODI01000308.1:0-4470 GCA_003509045.1 Planctomycetota bacterium
AGCTCCCTGCTTTATAGGCTCGACGGCTTATCGGCTAGAGGGCGGCTAATTGCGGTTTGCATCATCGAGGTGTCGACTTTAGAATCGCATAAGTGACCTGCGAGGGACGCCGGCTACCTGGGTTTTTATTTCGGTAAACGATTATTCCAGTGGTAACTGCCGTTCACTTCAGGGTTTCCGCTTCCTCAAGACCGCACTCCAATCAGCGCGAGAGCCAATCCGATAGCCAATGGTAAGCCAACACACTGAACCTGATGTCGTTACGACCGAGGAGGTCCTCAAGAGGGCCCCTATGCTCAGTCGCATCTCGAGAGATGTCATCAATTGTTATGAGCACCGCCATAAGCTCAAAGAGCGGCTCGAAGAATTTGTCGTGATCTCAAGGAAGTTCAATTCCCCTGAGATCCAGGAGACGATTGAAAGCCTTCGCCGAAAAGTTTCCGAAGACGACATTGAGATGGAGGCTCTCGAGAAAGAGGTCAGCCTCCTTGGTGGCGTGCTGAAAGAGCAGAGACAGGGTTTCATCTATTTTTACACCGAGCTGAATGACCACCGAGTCTACCTGGTGTGGGATCCGGCTGATTGCGACATGGTCTACTGGCACGAGCTGGATGAGACCTATGAAGACCGCACCCCCCTGCAGTTCAGCGATGGCCCCACCCCATCGGCCATCGACACCACTGAATAGTTTAGCTGCCCCTGGCGTGATTGCAGCCCGGGCGACTTCTTCTACCCGCTGGCCGGGGTAATAATGCTGGCTCGCGGCGGCATAGAGCTATTGCACATCTCTTCGAGACAGCTATGCTGCCGGGATTGAATCCGGCATCTTTGGTTTAATTGCACGGAAGACCGCTTCACCAGGAGGGCGGCTCCATTCAGTCCTACTCAACGTTCTATTTTTTCTCAACGGCCCTTGCGGTTGGATCGATTTCGATTCTCCCATTGGTCCCTGCCAGTCTTTTTGGCCGGCGGTTTTTCCTGCTCGCAGGTCTTATTGCGATCCTTTTCTTTGTTTTCGCACTGGTCAGCCGGGGGCTTGCGATGGAGCCTCTTTATCTCTGCTCGATGGGGTTTCTTATACTTTACGAGATCACCATTCCGGCCCACCCCGAGGCTGATCATTCGGAGGAGGCAGGGAAGCCGCGCTCAATGCATCGAACCTCCAGCATCCTGATGCTTGCAATGGCCATTCTTGCTGCCTGGTCAGGCCTCGCAAGGGAGAGCCTGGAGATTTCCGCGCAACTTCATAAGCAAAGCCTCCGGGCGCTTGACGTAGCTTCCTCGGAGGTTTTCCTCCTCAACTCCGCCTCTTCCGCTTTGCTTCTGGGGTTCTCACTAATATCGATGATCCTGGGGCATTGGTATCTTGTTTCACGAAAGCTTTCCTTTCAGCCATTGAAGTTGATCAGCGGACTCCTCTGTTTGGCGGTCGCCGTTCGTGCCCTTGTGATTGTTATCGCGGTGTTCGAGCAAGGTGAGTATTGGGGGCAATCATTTTCCGGCGGCTTCACTCATTATCTTCTTTCTGGCGGCCTGTTTGTGGCGTGCAGGCTATCCCTAGGTGTTATCCTGCCTGCAATCCTTGCTGTGCTCGCATGGAGATGCGCAAAGTTGGAGTCCAATCAGTCGGCCACCGGCATTCTTTATGTCCTGGTTGCCTTTGTTTTCTTCGGTGAAATTCTTTCCAAGCACTTTCTCGCGAACCAGGGATTGGTGCTATAGCGTTGAGGATGCCGCTGGGTGCGCCTGAGAGAGGCCTGCAGCGGCCTGATTGATTCATGACAGGTCGAGACAATAAAGAAGGGGCTACCTCGATACAGCTGGCTTGCCCGGCTTGCGAGCGTGAGTTCCATCTTCCTGGCGGAGGCGCCACCTTGAAGGCCGCCGGCCATAGCTGCTGTCCGGGGTGCGGCTTTGCCTTTGAGGCAAGTCTCGAAGACTTCACAGGGGATCGCCCCCTGGCTGGATGCGCGATATGTGGCTGCGAAGAGTTCTATATCCAGAAGGATTTTAACCGGCAGCTGGGCGTCATTTTTGCGGTCGGCTCCCTGATGTGTGTATTCCTTCTGATGGTTTTAGTCGGACACCTTGCCGGGCTCTACTGTCTCTTTGCCCTCGCAGCTATAGATTTTCTGATTTACTGGCGTTGGAAAAACGTAGCCGTTTGTTACCTCTGCACGACTGTCTACCGGGGCTTCAGACATCCGCCCGCCCACAAGGGCTTCTATCTTGGAAGTGAAGAAAAATACAAACCCCTCAGGCGAGACTGGATTGACACGGTGGGAAGCCGCGGCGATGCTGGGGTTGCCAGGAATGAACCGAAGACCTCAGGGCCGGGCGAATGAAATTATTTAACCACAGGCCGATCCCCATCTTCCCACTCCCCTCGGTGGTTCTCTTTCCTCGGATTGTCCAACCTCTGCATATTTTTGAGCCGAGGTACCTCGAGATGTTTACCGAGGCCCTCGACAGTCAAGGGCAGATCGCCATGGCCTTGCTGAAGCCAGGCTTTGAAAATAATTATTTTGGGTCCCCGGAAATTCACCCGGTGGTTTCAGTAGGGAGCATTATTACCTACGAGGCCCGAGACGATGGGACCTACGATGTCGTCCTTTTGGGCGACAAGCGCGCTCGACTCGATAGAGAGGTCGGGGGGAAAATATACCGGCGCGGAGTCCTCGGCGAGCTCGAGGAAAAAACGTCGGGGTCCCGTGAAAACAGAAAAAATCTTCGGATGGACATGGAGGCTCTGCTGGAGGTAGCCATCCGGGATATAAAGAAAGAGAACAAGGGCCTCGCCCTTTTGCAGAAATCTTTTGCTGAGGAGCCGAGCTTTGGCTTCCTTGTTGATTTCCTTGCCTATCATTTCATCAAAGACCCGGAATCCCAGCAGTCCCTGCTGGAAGAGCTAGACGTCTCGCTGCGCGCAAGAAGCCTGCTGGATGCTCTGACCGCCATCTAACTTCCGAGCTTCTTCCACGCCGCGACTTCAGAGGCCCTGCCGGGATTGGAGCTGCGCTGACGTGAAAACCTACATAGTCGATGGCTACAATCTCCTGTGGAAGCTCGATCCTCTCTTGATGGAGCAAGGGCGCCTGGAGGAGGCGCGGGCTGGCCTGGAGGGCCGGCTCGTTGAATTTCTTTCAGCCGTCGACAATACCGAGGCGCTGGTTGTATACGATGGCCGGGGGGGAGGGAGCCCGCCCGGAAAACCACGCCACGGAGTCCGGATCGCTTTCTCTCCATCGGGCACCCCCGCAGATGAAAAGATCCTCGATTATATCCAGGCCGCTGTCGATCAAGGCGAGGTCTTTGTTGTCAGCTCTGATCGTAAAGACATTACGCGAAGGCTTGGCGGAACACGTGCGAGCCCTATCCCTTCAGAAGAGTTCATCGAGCGCATGCAGCAGAGACTCGATCGCTTCAGAGGCCCCAGGGGAGACACTCTGGCCAATGAGGAAAAGCCGCCTGCGCCAGACAGCTCAGAGGTGGATGATTGGCTCAATCAATTTGGAATGAAGGAAGACTGATCTGCAGATGCCGGACGAACCTCGCGAATTAGAACTCAAATACCGAATTGATTCGGAATCTGACTATCTCAGCATCGTTGATGGCTGCCCTGCAGCCCCTGGGAGAGAAGATTCCTGCCTGCGCAATTATTATTTTGATACACAGTCCTACCTGTTATCCAGGAGCCAGGGAATGCTTCGGCTCCGCCAGGGAAGAACCGTCGTGTTGTGCTTTAAGAAGGGAGGGGAGAGAAAAGGCGCACCCGGGTTTTTTGATGTTGTTGAAGTCGAAGGTGAAGTCAGGAAGGAATTGCTCGAGGAGGCCCTGGCTCGGCCCGACGTGCTTCTCAGGGAATCCCACCCTGCGATACGCTCAGTCTTGAAGCATTATGGGAAAATTGAATTGGCGTTAATTGGCCACCTCGACACACTCAGGCGCTATCGACAATATGAAGGCAACCTTCTTGAGTGCGATGAGATAACCTACCCCGACGGGTCGCGAGCCTTTGAGGTCGAAGTAGAAACAACGCGCCCTGAAAATACGCGGGAAGCCCTCCTGCGTATTTTTGATGAGCTGGGCGTAGCAGCCTCCCCGCAAAGACATTCAAAGCTTCAGGGCCTGCTGCGGAAAGACGGGATTCTTCCATAGGGGGACTTTGCCGGGAGCAGCCCGGTCACGGCAGGCAGAATCTGCCTTTTCGATTCTCTGGTGATCGGTGTAGACTGGGTTCCGGCCTGGATAAACTCATCCGGGCTCGACAACAACTATGTGGAGGATGAAATGGGCGAGCAGGTATTGGTGGTGCCGCGGGAAATACTTTTCAGCAACGAAGCCACCGCATTCCAGGGCTTCAAGGAGGAGAAGGCCGACCCTATTCTTCAACTGGTGGCTGAGAGCTCCCTCTTTCTCCCGCGGGACGAGGTTGAGGAGGACCCCTCCTACAAACAGATCATTCCCTAT
>DODI01000546.1:0-2680 GCA_003509045.1 Planctomycetota bacterium
CTGCCCGGTCTGGATGGCGTATTGTTCGGCAGGGAGCCCGAAGGCATCGTAGCCCATGGGATGCAGAACGTTGCAGCCCTGCATCCTCTGGTAGCGGGCGTAGATGTCTGTCGCGATATAACCCAGCGGGTGTCCGACATGCAGCCCTACGCCGGAGGGGTAGGGGAACATATCCATGATGAATTTCTTCGGCCGGGCGGGGTCAAAGCCCTCCTCTCCCGGGTTGGGCGCGTGGAAGGTTTCTTCCCGTTCCCAGTAATCCTGCCACTTCCCTTCGAGCTTCTGCGCCATGAGCGCGTTGTAGCGGTGCGGGTATTCGTTGCCGGTTTCCGTCTGTTCTGCTTCGCTCATACCGAGTTTATCCGGAAGATACGGTCCTCAGGCTCCGCCACCAGGGCTTTTTTAACGCGTTTCAGGACAGCTTTTGAGATGGACTAAGAAAGATGCCCCGATTGGCCGATTATCCTAACACGGGGCCGAATCATGGCAAGCAGAGGGGCCTTTCCTTTCTTGTCCAGGCGCGTTTTACGGGCCGTGGGCCATTAAATTTTGGATGCTTGTGTTTTTGTTGTAGGCTGAAAGATATGCCGATTTATGAATACACCACTTCGGGCGAGGGCTGCGAGTATTGCGAGGTGTCCTTCGAGCTCTTCCAGGGGATCAACGACGAGGCCCTGGAGACCTGTCCTTGCTGCGATGAGCCAGTTCGAAAGCTGATTTCCGGCTTCATGGTCGGCAAGGGAGACCCCCTGCGTCCCTCCAATCTCGACTCAAAGGGCTTTACCCAGTACAAGCGAATGGGTAAGGGCTATTACGAGAAGACAGCCGGTCCCGGCCCGAACGCCATCGCCGATGGTGGTTCCTGACCCCGCTCCCGGGCTCTACTGATGGTTTCCCGCTGCCGGTATCCCGCGAGATTAGTTGAATATTCCCTTACTCCGTCTGCGTCTCACAGGGTAGAGATGCGGTATCAAAGCAGTTAGAACGGCGGCGCTGCCGGTGTTTTCAACTCCAGGAGGCCGGGGATGACGGGCGAAGACAATAGAGCGCTTGCGCGGCGGAGGTGGCTGGCCTGGGCTTCAGTGCTCGCGCTGCTTCTGTTCGCCCTCTTCGTCGGCGCGCCTCTCTTCCTCGGCTCTGGCGATGACGATGCGGGCGCCGGCGATTCCGAGCGCGGAGCGGTCAGTGTTCCGGCTGACGGGCAGGCAGCCGGGTCGGGGGCTTTCGGGCAGGCAGCCGGACCGGTGCTGGCAGGGGATGCGGTCACGCTCGTGGGCGGCGAGGGCAGGGAGAACGCTGGGGCGGGCTCGGCGGCTACAGTCGATGCTGCGATTTCCTCCCTTGGCGAGGCTGCTGTTCGAAGAGATGGCGATGAGACAAACGCTACCCGGGGGTTCATTTTTGATGCCGTCAGCGGCGACCCGGTGGCTGGTGCGAATGTGCGGTTGAGCTGGTTTCACGGTTCGACAGCGCTTTCGCGGGCAGGCCTCTCTCCGCTGGCTGCGGTGATTCGCCAGACGGCCGGGGATGGAAGCTTCAGGTTTCCCGAGATTGACCCCGAAGACCCGCGCCTGCGGGCGCATGTCCAGATCAACCATCCCGGGTATTCTCCCGAGGTCTGCGTCCTGCATGGCCGCCAGGATTCCCGCGGCCGCTGGACGAAGGCCGAGGGCGCGGGGGATACGCCCGACCTGGTCGTTCTCGGTGGGCGCGGCGGCGGGCCGGGGACCGGCAACCGCATCGAGTTCTATATTCGCCGTACGCTGACGGTCCCCCTGACGATCCTGGCTCCCAATGGAGGGGGGCTGTCCCATGCGCCGCTGGCTGTCAGGCCCTGGGTCGATGATCATTCCTTCCTGGACGAACCCGAGATCGAGCTCACCTGGAGCGGCCGCTTCGTGCGTCCCGGTCCGTGGCGGGTGCTCTTTACCGATGAGCGGGGTTCGCTCAGGCTGCCCTTCTCCGAGACTCCCTGGGAGCTCGAGCTTCTCCACCCGCTCTTTTTTCTTCACGGAGCTCGCCAGCCTGGCTACCCCGAGACGATCGGTCGGCAGCGGATCCTGTTCCAGGATGCCCAGGGGCTCATCCTCGAGGCGGAGCAGGGCTACCTGGCCGGTCATCGGCTGATCGATCTCGATGGCAGACCTCTTGGAGAGTGTGAGCTGGAGGTGGAGCTCGAGGGAATGCCGGCGCTTCGAACCCGGACCGATGCGAATGGGTGGTTTGAGCTGGGGATTCATCCCTTCCCTCACCCCCTGCCGCTGCTCAGTCTCACCAACCGCCGAGCCGGCCGTCTGACGGTTCTCTCTCCGCGGTATTGGAATCGGTCCATGGATATCGCCCTGCCGCTGCAGGAGCCGGAGCTTGTCCTGGAGGCGCGTCCGGCCGGGTTCCTGCGCTTTCGCCTGGTCTCGGGTGACGCAGAGACGCGCACCCCGGTTGCCCCGGACAGCCTGCGGTCTACCCTGGACATGTCGCTGATGCGGCTGGGCGTCAATGGAGAGGTCTCCTATTGCGGGGTCCTGCCACCTGCCGGGAGCCTGGTGGGCATCCTCCAGTCCGGCTACCTGCCGTTCTCGGTTCTGCTCCCTGACCGCTCACCGCTTGCGCGAGGCTCGGCTCTTGACCTGGGGGAGCTCGCGCTCGTGCGCGGCTGGACCCGCGAGGTTCAGCTGCAGGG
>DODI01000508.1:0-4630 GCA_003509045.1 Planctomycetota bacterium
ATCCTGGCGTTCTCCAGGAGGCTCCTTCCCGAGCGCTCCTCGCTATCGGGGATGGCCCATCCGGAGCGCAAGGCGGCCTTCGTTACGGAGATCGTCGTTCCCGAGGGATCGCCGCTGGTTGGGAGAACGGTTTCCGAAGTTTTCAGCGATACGGATCTGACGATTCTCGAATTGGTTCGCGGGGAGGAGATTATTCTTCCGGCGTCCGCGGGGGAGCTTGCCCTCCTTATCGACGATGCTCTCATCATCGAGGGGCGGCCCCAGGAGATCGACTCCTTCCTGACGAAGTCGCAGGCCGATCTCGCATCCGTAGTTGAGGATGATACGCGGGTGCCGATGAAAACCATCGAGATGAAGCTCGCTGAGGCCGTTGTCCTGCCGGATTCTCCTTTCGAGGGCCGGACCGTCAGCGGCCTGAGACTCAACGCGCACTATGGAGTCAAGGTGATGGCTGTTCAGCGTCACGGCCGCCAGCATCTCTACCACATTCGGCGCATGCGGGTCCACGCCGGCGACGTGCTGCTGATCCAGGCGGATGATGCGGGGCTCAATGAGCTGCGTGAGAGCGAGGCCGTGCTCGTCGTCGAGGAGGTCGACCAGACCCGTGTCAACAAGCGCAAGGCGCCCCTGGTGGTGCTGACCCTAATAGGGGTCGTCGCTGCGGCCGCGCTCACATCAGGCATGGCGGGAGTTCCGTCCCTGGCGCACCTGGCTATCATAGGCGTTGCGCTGGTACTCGTCACCCGCTGTATCCGTGTTGACGAGGCCCTCCGATCCCTTGACACGACAGTGTTGTTATTGCTTGCGGCAGCCATTCCACTGGCTGGAGCGATTCAACAAACCGGGCTTGATGAGAAAGCGGTGAGCGGAATTCTCGCGCTGGTGGGGGGGGGGGATATTAATCCCTATGTACTTCTTTCGGCTTTTTACCTTCTGACTTCAGTCCTGACGACGTTTCTTTCCAATAGCGCAGTGGCGGTTCTGCTCTTTCCGATAGCGATGAAGCTGGCTATGGCTACGGGGATCAACCACGAGTCCCTCCTGGTAGCCATCTGTTTCGGGGCGAGCGCGAGCTTCGCCTCTCCCCTGGGCTACCAGACCAACCTGATCGTGATGGGGCCCGGAGGCTATACCTTCCGTGACTACCTCAAGATCGGGCTCCCCCTGAATTTCCTGATGTGGGCCGCGGCGACGGTCTTCATACCCGTGTTCTGGCCGCTGAAGGGGGCTGCCTGAGTCCCTCTCGCTTTCCGTGGTGTGACCTATCCCTCTTCGGCGCAGTCGCTGCTGGTGCAGTCGCCAAGAGTATCCTCGGTGGGGTCCTCGCCGCATTCAAGGAAGCCGGGAGGCTGAGGAGCCGGGCCAGCCCGGAAGAGGTGGTTGAGCAGGCTGACTCCATCCGTCAGGTTCAGGAAGCCGTTGTCATCGATGTCAGTCGAGTCAAGGCACCTGGGTTCGTTTCCCTGCTGGAACAGGTAGAGCAACAGGGCAACCGCATCTGTGAGGTTGACGAAGCCGTTGTCATCCACATCTCCCCTGAGGAAGAGGTCTCCGACTACAGGGCCCGGGCCTTTGCCGCTGGGAATCCGGATGAGTGTCGGTATGAAGGTCAGGTCGCTGCTGTTCAGGGTGGCGTTGTGTACGCTGAAGGCGATGATGTTATTGCCCTCTACCAGGAGGTCCCTGGCGATGGAGATCTCGACGGGGCTGTCGATGACCGGTTCACCTGCCGGGTTGGCGGTGATCGCAGTGGTGTCGTTGTTGACCTCGCCCTCGGCTACGTTGAAGCGGCCGATTTCTTCGCCGTTGACGTAGGCGACAAATCCGTCGTCGACAGCGCAGGACAGGATGAGTGATTCAATGGTGGCAAGCTCCAGCTCAACCACCTTCCTTGTATAGATCACGGTGTAGCTGTTGCGCATGTCTTCGATCACGGTGGCGTCGTCACCATCTCCGTAGCCGATTCCTGTCGGTCCGACCTCCCATTCGAAATCATCGAAGTCATCGTCGAGCCATTCGGGGTCCGGACCGCCCGCGGCGCCGGTGAGGTAGCTCCATTCATCGCCCGGCGCCACCAGGGTGTCTTCCTCGTTGAAGATGATCAGCGTGCACTCGAGCGGCTCACATTCCGCGCAGGCGGCGGCGGGATCGACCGCCACGACGGCGTAGGAGATCTCGCCGAAGATCGGGTTGTCGTCGACGTACAATTCCTGGTCGCCGCCGATGTCCTCTTCAATCATCTCGCCGTTGCGCCATATCTGGATAGCCTCGTAGCCGCCCTCCCGGTTGGTCCAATTGAGCATGATCTCCCCGGTGATCCCGTCCTGGGAACATGCCATTCCACTGGGGCATTCCAGTCCGTCATCGGGATTGGCGATCACCTCGATCCTCAGGTGGAGGTCGCTGCTGCTCCAGGTGGTATTGTGCATCTGGATCGCCAGGATGTTTTCGCCTTCTTCGAGGGAGTCGACATCGAGCAGCGGAATGGCTTCGAACTGACCGGTCGATTCGTGATTCGTCGGGGCCGTTGTATTGAAGGCGGGTGGAGTGCCTTCAGCGTTGCGGCGGGCTACCTCGACGCCGTTGATGTAGGCGACGAAGCCGTCATCGTAGTCCATGTTGAAGGCCATAGAGCTGATCGCCGCCAGGTCGTCGATCTCAAAAGTATGCCGCAGGTAGACAGTCACGTAGGAGTCTTCCATGTCGTCGAGGACTGTTCCAATGAGGTCGAGTCGATCTCCATAGCCGAAGCCGGAGGGGGCTACTTCCCACTCGCTGGCGTCAAAGTCCTCAAGGGTCCAACCAAGAGTAGGGGCTCCCTTTTCGTCGGGGGCCGGCTCATTCTGAGCATCGGGGTCGAGAGGGATCATGTTGCTATCGACAGCGCCGCCTTTGAAGATGGAGTAATCGACGCCATCGGCAACGAGCACCATCGAGCAATTCTCCTGGGCAAACGAAGCCCTGGCGGCAAAAAGAATGAAGAGACCAGCAAAACAGTGCAAAACTCTCATAGTGTTCCACCTGGAATTAATATTTCTTAAAAGCGACACGTTTCTTACCTCTACCCCTGGTTAACGAATTTACGCCAACTCAACGACTCCAGCCTGAATCATTAGGTTCTTATCGAAAAGAATGCACAGGCGAACCGGGTTAAATACCCGGTAATAACCCCCCAAAAACATTCTCCTGGCGGGTCGAAAAATCTCGGTAGAGCCTGCATTCCTTTATTTTCCAGGGAGAGAAAGGCCAGAATACGGACTTTTTTCACCCTGCAAAATGAGCTTCTTCCGACCTTTGGGAAACCCAAAGAATATCGACCAGAATTGAGTGTAAGGGCGGGTTTTGCGCTGCGCAAGGTTTGCATCGATCGCGAATAGATTTCTTTCGAGCGCGGTCACGGAGGAAATAGGCCGATGTTTGGGCTTCCACTGAGGCCGACCGCCAGTCATGGAAAAGAGTACCCGGATCGGCCTCCTGGAAGTCGGCGGTAGGGGCATAAAAAAAGCGGGCCCGAATCCGGTTAAGGATTCGGGCCCGCTGACCTTGAGAGCCTCGGTGACTCTCGCTGTCAGGTTCAGCAGCCTCCGCTGGCGCAACCCAAGGCCTCGTCTCCCGCCGATTCGGAGTTTCCACACTCCGAGGGCGCCGGCGGAGCGGTTCCGCCGAGGAAGAGGAAGTTCAGGAGGTGCGTCGGGTCGGAGATGTTGATGGCTCCGTCACCGTTGGAGTCGTTGGAGGCGACACAGCCAGGCTCCGCCGAGCCGAGGAAGAGCCAGTTCAGCATGGTGGTCGCGTCAGAGATATCGACGGTCGAATCTCCATTAGCGTCACCACGGATGAACGGCCCGACGCCGGCCGCCGGAGGCGCGCCCTGGTCAACCGTCAGAATGAAGTTGCCGGAACGGGTGCTGAAGCCGTGCACCAGGATCCGATAGGTGGCTCCATCTTCAGAGTCCCAGCCGGCCACTGACTGCAGGCCGCAGGAATCGTCATTGCTGGCGACACAGGAGAGAGCTCCACAGTCGCCGCTGAAGACACTGATCTTGGTGTCATAGTCGCTACCGCAGAGACCGGCGCTCATGGTCCCGCCGTTTCCGACGGCGCTGTACCAGATACCGGGCGCGGTGCTCGCGCCACAGTCGCCGCTTTCGGCGTCAGGCGTAGCTCCGGTAACGGTCGAGCCTTCGACCACGGCCTGGCCTGTGGCCAGGTCCAGTCCGATGGCTCCGCCACAATCGTCGTTGTCCTGCATAGCGAGAACAGCTTCGACCGTGAGGGTGAAATCACCCGAGCTGCTGCCGAAGCCGTGGACAAGAACGAGGTAGGTCGCGCCTTCCTCGGGTACCCAGGAGGCTACCGACTGCAGACCGCAGGAGTCGTCGTTGCTGGCGACACAGGTGACACCTCCGCAGGCGCCGCTGAAGACGCTGATCTTGGTGTCGTAGTTGCTGCCGCAGAGCGAAGCTGTCATTGAGCCGCCAACTCCGGTCACGCTGTACCAGAGGCCGGGCGCGGTGCTGGCGCTGCAATCGGCGTTTTCGGCATCCGCGTTGGCACCTTCAGCGGTCGAGCCGTCGATGCTGACACTCAGGTTGTCGGCGTTGACGTCAAGCGCGATCGCGCCGTCACA
>DODI01000197.1:0-5681 GCA_003509045.1 Planctomycetota bacterium
GCGCTTCACCTGCTCCATCCCGAGGACGTCATTGAGCGCATCGTAGAGCGGCTGCAGGTAGGGGTTCACCTTGGCCTGAAAATCACCGGGAAGAAAGCCCAGCTTTTCACCGGCCTCTACCGCCGGCCGGCAAAGGATCAGCTTCTGATAGTCTCCGGAACGCAAACCGTCGACCGCCAGGCGCACGGCCAGGTAGGTCTTTCCGGTTCCCGCCGGACCAATACAAAAAACCAGCTCATTGCGGATGATCGCCTCGATGTACCCCTCCTGGCCTTTCGAACGGGCCAGGCTCCTCACTGTCGCGTGCTCCTGGGACGTCAGCTTCCTCTCCTTCGCGCTCGGGGAGGCGGACTCTTCAGCCCCTCCTCTTTCCCGCTCATCATCGGCCTTGATCCTGGTCAACCGGGACTCGACATAGAGGTCCGGCAGAGGATCCCCGGCCCTGTAAAGCTCGGCCATGTCCTTCAGAAGCTGCTCCGCGCGACGAACCAGCCCCTCGTCTCCCTCGATACGAATGACCCCATTGCGTGCCGCGACCTGGATCTCGAGACCATCTCGAATCTGGCGCAGATGGGCATCACCCGCGCCGAATATGAACAGGGCCTCTTCCTGTGAGGCCAACTCGATAGCTAATTCCATGTGATGATCTTCAAGACCAGTAGCAGGAAAGGACCCAGAACACAAATCCACTGAAAATAAAGCTGTCGATCATGTCCAGAACCCCCCCGAACTCCGGCAGCAGAGACCCGGAATCCTTGACACCGTAAAGTCGTTTCATGAGCGATTCGCTCAGATCGCCTATAGCGGCACTGACACCAAGGATTATCCCAAAGGCGATCCCCCCCGGCCATCCAATTTTCACGGGGGCGAGGTACCCCAGATGGGCTGCTCCCGAAAACCAGCCTGCCGTCAAAATAAGACCGGCCATATACCCCTCTAAGCTCTTCCCAGGACTGACTTTAAGAATTTTTGTCCGTCCCAGTATCGAGCCGATGACATAGCCTCCGATATCGGTCAGCTTGATTCCGAAAACAAAGATGGCCCCGGTCACTACACTGTCGGCCCTGCAGTAAATCCGTACCACGAAAGAGAAAAGCAGGCCCACAAGCAGGGCTCCCAGAACTGCCTGGGCTAGCTCGCCCGCGCGCTCGAGGAAGTCTTTCGTAAAAAGAACAGCCGCGAAGGACAGAAAGAGCAGACCAAATACCCCGAGAATCAGGGTCTCGTGTTCGCCCTGGAAGAGCCCAAAGCTGCTGAGGAGAAGACGGCCTTCTTCATGAGCTTTCCAATCCCAGCAGGCCGCCGCGAGAAACAGGCCCGTGGCGAGAAGACCCGGGAGGGAGGAAAGACGAAGGTAGCGGCCGGAGGACATCTTCGAGAACTCGAGATAGCCCACCAGCCCCATCCCCACGAGAATCGCCGAACCGGCAGCTCTGCTGTCGAATACATGGTCAAGCGCCAGCACGCCAGCGACCAGAAGCACCAGTATGGTCCCGACCAGATAGCGGATCTGCTTAGCTCCCAAGCCGCTTCTCCCCGGGGACAAACCCCCTAAGATTCTCCACGCGAGTCAAGGCGATGTGATGGTTCAAGCTCCGCGCCTCCTGCATGCGACAACCAACGTTCAGATTCCGTTGGATCCCGAGGCTTCACGAGAGGCCGGATCCAACACGGCTCCGTATTTTCTGTCCCGGTTGACATAGGCTACCAGCGCCTCATCTATATGCTCAATGTCAAAATCAGGCCACAGCTCATCTGTGATCCAGAGTTCGCTATAGGATGACTGCCAGAGAAGAAAATTCGAGAGCCTGTATTCTCCAGCCGTTCGGATCACCAGGTCGGGATCCTTCATCTGCGGGTCAGCCAGGTAGGCGGCAAACACGTCTTCGCTGATCTCCTCGATCCTGTCCGGGTCCATTTTTCCATCCCTGATATCCGCGCAGAGCGCCCGGACCGCGTTGATGATCTCCTGGCGCGAACCATAGTTGAGAGCAAGCCGCATGACCATCCCATCGTTCTCGGAGGTAAGGATCTCTGTTTCATGAAGCGTCTCCAGAACATCTGCGGGAAAAGAGGTGACATCGCCGATGGTGGTAAGACGGATGTTGTTGTCCATCAACATCTCCCGTTCCTTGACGAGGTAGGTCTTCAGCAGCTTCATCAGGAAGCTGATCTCCCGGCGCGGGCGACGCAGGTAGTTCTCCGTAGACAAGGCGAAGAAGGTTGCCTCCCGCACTCCCAGCTCACGACAGTGGGTCGTGATTCTGCGCAGAGATACAGCTCCTTCCTCATAGCCCCTCAGCCGCAGGAACCCCCGATTCATGGCCCAGCGCCCGTTACCATCCATGATAAAGGCGATATGCGCTGGAACCTGTTCAGGAGAAAACTTCACTCTCTCAGTCTCCTTCCGCCGAAGCCGGCTCGAGCCATGGATCAAGTGAAACGATCTGTGAGCGCTCCTTGCCCACCGACACGATCGCAATGGGACAGCCCGCGGCATCAGCGACAAAACGCAGGTATTCGCGGGCCTTCTCCGGCAGATCCTCGAAGGCTCTGCACTCTGTGGTGCTCTCCAGCCAGCCGGGGAAGGAGCTGTACTGGGGAATCACCTCGCATTCTGTGGAGGCCGGATACTGGTCCGTCTCAACCCCATCCACGTTATAGGAGACGGCCACCTTGATCTCTTCGAGATGATCAAGAACATCGAGCTTGGTCACGACCATCGCATCGACATCGCCAAATTGAATCGCGCGCCGCAGGGCCACGATATCAAGCCAGCCGCAGCGCCTTGGACGCCCGGTCGTAGCGCCGAACTCCCCACCTACCTCGCGCAGGCTGGCAGCGGCCTCTTCCTGCATCTCGCTGGGGAAAGGCCCCTCCCCAACCCGTGTCGCATAGGCCTTGGTTATACCGAGAACCTTTCCCACCTTGCGAGCCGAGAAACCGGTCCCCGGCCCCAGCCCCAGGAAGGAGGTATTGGATGAGGTCACGTAGGGATAGGTTCCCATGTCGATATCGAGCAGTGCGCCCTGGGCTCCCTCGAAGAGAATACCGGCACCCCGGGCATCCTGTTCATGGAGAAAGGATGTGACATCACAGACCCGGGGGCGCAGCCGTTCGGCATACGCGGAATACTCTTCAAAAACCGCATCGGGATCGATGGGGTCGCGGCCGTGGAGCTTCTCGAGCTCACGATTCTTCAACTCGCCAAGATGAACAAGCCGTTCCCTGAGACCATTCGGATCGACGAATTCAGACATCCGGATACCCACCCGCGAAGCCTTGTCGGTATAGCAGGGCCCGATGCCTCTCAAGGTGGTGCCGATCTTTCCAGCTCCGCCGGCGCTCTCCTTCGCCTCATCCAGCGCGCTGTGATAGGGCAGCACGACATGGGCGCGGTCACTGATGAGAATATTCTCTTCATGGTCGAGACCAATCTCCAGGAGTCCGTCGAGCTCGGCGATGAGCGCGCGAGGATCGATAACAACTCCATTGCCGATCACGCAGGCCGTATCCTTCTTGAGAATTCCGGAGGGGATGAGATGGAAGATGTACTCCTGGTCCTCTACCTGCACGGTATGACCCGCGTTGGCTCCGCCCTGGTAACGAACGACGACGTCTGCATCAGCCGTCAGAACGTCTACGATCTTACCCTTGCCTTCATCTCCCCACTGAAGCCCTACTACACAACTGTGCCGGGCGGGCTGGACTTGATTCGAACTGCTCATCTCTACTCTCTCTGTCGGCCTCATCGCCGCCCTCTTCCACCGTCAGACTCGAGCGGGACTTCCCCAGATCTCGGGTATCGCTGGCAGGGGCTTGGCGCTTCGGATCATCCGCGCAAAATCATCGAAAAGGAACGTGAAATCATTCGGACCAGGCGCCGCCTCCGGATGAAACTGTACCGTAAACAAGGGAAACTCCCTGTGATAAAGACCCTCGAGGGTCTGATCGTTAAGATTAATGAAATACGGTTCCACCTGATCAGAGTCAAAGGAACCCGGAACCACCGCGTAACAGTGATTCTGCACGGAGATCTCGACCTTGCCGGTCCGCGTGTTCAGTACCGGATGGTTGCCCCCGTGATGACCGAACCTCAACTTTTCCGTGCGGCCTCCAAGTGCCAGCCCGGTCAGCTGGTGACCAAGGCAGATACCGAAGATCGGATATTCACCGATGAGCGCCCGTATCGTCTCTATGGCATAGGGCAACCCCTCCGGATCACCGGGTCCATTTGAGAGAAAGACTCCATCGGGGTTCAATTCACGAACCTGCTCCGCTGTGGTATCCGCCGGCACCTGATGAACCTTGAATCCCATCTCGTATAAAATTCTCAGGATGTTGTATTTCACGCCGTAGTCGAAAGCCACGATCTCGAGACCTTCGCCTAAACGCTCGGCCGTACGATTGTCCTTGAAGCAGGCCGAGAAAGGCGAGTTGAAGCCCTGCTCCCAAAGCTGCGGCTCCTCGCAGCTGACCTCCTTGACCATGTCCTGACCGCCGAGCCCCTCCCAGCTCCTCGCCTTCTCAACGAGAGCTTCATCCGAATCTTCGGAGGTCGAGATAAGACCCTTGAGCGAGCCCTCCACCCTCAGCCGCTTCGTCACCGCCCGGGTATCGATTCCGGAGATCCCGACCACGCCATGGCGGGCGAGGTAACCGTCAAGTGGCTCACAGCTCCTGAAATTGGAAGGCCGACGGCTCATCTCGCGAACAATAACCCCCCTGAGGGCGGGAGCACGCGATTCCTCATCATCCGGATTAACTCCGTAGTTGCCAATCAGCGGATTGGTCATCACCACCATCTGCCCATTGTAGGAGGCATCGGTAAAAACTTCCTGGTAGCCGGTCAGGGACGTATTGAAGACAACCTCTCCAATAGACTCCCCATCCGCACCGACAGAGATCCCGCGCAGAACGGTTCCATCCTCTAGGGCCAGCCTGGCGCATTTTTGAGACACTGAACTACTCCAACTCTTTTCCTCGACACCACATTATGTTGGGTGATCTGATTTTTTCCACGGATTTTGAAAAATCCCATGTCCGGCCGCGGAAAACAAGCTCTTTACTTCGGACAGATGTACTCCCTGCCTC
The DNA here is from genome assembly GCA_003509045.1 of Planctomycetota bacterium. Taxonomy (GTDB): domain Bacteria; phylum Planctomycetota; class UBA8108; order UBA8108; family UBA8108; genus UBA8108. Next base: position 5,095 of record DODI01000197.1, read on the forward strand.
CCATATAGGACTGAAGCACGCCGGGAATCCTGATCCTGCCATCGGCCTCCTGGTTCAGCTCGAGGATCGAAATCAGGATCCGCGGGCTGGCTATGGCGGTATTGTTCAATGTGTGACAGAAATGCACCTTGCCGTCTGAATCGCGGTAACGCAGATCGAGACGGCGGGACTGGAAATCATGAAAGCGCGAGGCGCTGTGGGTCTCCCCGTAGCTCTCCCGCGAAGGCATCCAGGTCTCAATATCAAACTTCTGCACCTGGGGCTGGCCAAGGTCTCCACCGCAGACGTTCACCACCCTGTAGGGAAGCTCGAGCGCCTGCACCACCTCCTCAGCGTTGCTGAGGATAAATTCGTGCATACGCAGCGACTCCTCCTCATCGTTGCGGCAGACGACCACCTGCTCAACCTTGTTGAACTGGTGAATCCTGTAAAGCCCCCTGGTATCTCTTCCCGCAGCGCCGGCCTCCCTGCGATAGCAGGTCGAATAGCCCGCGTAGAGTCTCGGCAGATCGGCCTCGTCGAGAATCTCGCCGCTGTGATAGGCCGTCACAGGAACCTCCGAAGTGCCGATCAGGTACTTCCCATCT
>DODI01000335.1:0-4041 GCA_003509045.1 Planctomycetota bacterium
TCCCCGAACTTGCTGACGCCGCCATGAAGGGGGTCGTCGGTGGAGGAGTCGCAGAGATGATTGTTCTGGAAATGACAGAGGCTCATATAGCGTACCCCCAGGCGGTAGAAGGTCCGCACCAGGTCGAGCCGTCCTTCGAGAATGGGAGAGCTGTTCTCCATGCACATCACCACCGAGATCTTGCCGGCGCGCTTGGCTGCCGGCACATCCGACGCGGCCCGGGCAAGCGACAGCTCCCGCGGATAATCTTCAACCCAACCGCTGATCACATCACTGAGCGCCAGGGCGTGAACAAGCGCGTCCTGACCCTTCAGCGAGGGCGAGGTATAGACAACCATGAACGGAGCGTTCATGCCCGCGGCGCGCATTCGAGGGAGATCGACGAGGGTCTCCTCGCTTTTTTCATGCAGAGCCCAGTCCGGAAGATTGAGCGCTCGCGAGGGCGTGTCGAGATGGGTATCGAGAACCGTGAGCTTCTGATTCAGCTCACGGGACCGGTTAAGGATGTCATCCTGGCGCATCGAAACTGCTGAGCAAGAGGGCTGCAGCGCGGCCAGCAATACCAGCAGGTGGCGAAAATGCAAAGGCTCGGCTCCATATCAAGGGTTGCAGACGGAGAAAAAACTTACCGTTAATCGAGATCGAGAACATTTTTTCCCTAGGAAGGGCATTAGTCGAGCGTCTTCTTGGTAGAAGACTCCTTTAATGAAGGTTTTCCTGTCACGGCGGGAAGAATAGAATGCTCGCGGTCGCAATCGCCCTGCTGCGCTGGAGAGCCGGATAATGACAGTTGAAGAAAAACCCATTGTCATGGAGGTGGAGACCGTCGTCCGCCGCCCCGACGAGTGGTATGTGGAGGCCGCCTCCAGGGGAGACCGCGAGGCCTTTGACCAGCTCGTCCGCAGGCATCAGCAGGGCGTGATCAACGCGGCGGCCTACTATCTCGGGCACCAGGAAGACGCGCTGGAGGTCGCGCAGGAATCATTCCTCAAGGCCTACCGGTCGCTCGAGGGCTTCAAGGGCAAGGCGTCTTTCCGTACCTGGCTCCTGCGCATCACCCTCAACACCGCGAGATCCTTTCATGCTCACCGCCAGGCCATCAAACGCTCAGGGACCACGGCCACCATCTCCATCAGCGCCGCCAGCGAAAAAGAAGACCAGGGCGACCTCGAGCTGAACGACTCGAGCGGCGATCCGCACCAGCTACTTGAGCGGAAGGAGCTTCAGCAGCTCATCGAGGACGCGATCCAGTCGCTGGATGACCGGGCCCGCAGGATCATCATCCTCCGGGACATACTGGGCGAGCCCTACCAGGCAATAGCGGATGAAGAGGGCCTGACCCTTGGAACAGTGAAAACCCGGGTGCATCGCGCGCGGCTTGAATTAAGAGAAATCATCGGCGATTTCCTGTAATCTGATGCGCAAATGGGCGGGCTTCCCGCCGCCGCAACCCCGGACCGAGCCATGAAAACGATCCTCAAGCTGGCAGCCTTTCTCCCGCTGCTCTCCAGCACCGCCTGCGCCCGGGAGGACCGGAGACAGGCAACCCCCTACCGGGTTGAAAACGGAATGGTGGTCAGCCAGGAGCTCCGCGCCTCGAAGGCAGGGCTCGCGATCCTGCGCAAAGGAGGAAATGCCGTCGATGCCGCGATCGCCACCGCCTTCGCGCTCGCCGTAACCCATCCCGCCGCGGGAAACATTGGCGGAGGCGGCTTCATGGTCGTGATGCTAGATGATGGGACGTCGACGACCTTCGATTTCCGCGAGCGCGCGCCCGCGACCTCGCGCCCGGACATGTTCCTCGACAATGATGGAAAATACGATTCCACTCGACATCACTTCAGCCATCTCGCTGTCGGTGTCCCCGGCTCCGTAGCCGGTCTCCAGCTCGCGCATCAGCGTCTCGGAAAGCTCTCCTGGAGAGAGCTTGTCGAGCCCGCGGTCCAGCTCGCCTCCAGGGGCTTCAAGGTAAGCCCCGGACTGGCGGCCGATCTCGCCGGCCGCCTCAAGGGATTCAGCCGGTATCCGGCGACCCTGGCGCAATTCTCCAGGGAGGGTGAAGCCTACCGGGCGGGAGACGTCCTGGAGCAGAAGGAACTGGCTGAAACTCTCGAGCGAATTCGCGACCGGGGAGCGGCCGGCTTCTACCAAGGAAAGACCGCCGAGCTTCTCGTAGCGGAGATGCGCCGGGGAGGCGGCCTGGTCAGCCTCGAGGACCTGCGCGATTACAGGGCCGTAGAGCGCAAGCCGGTGCGAGGCACCTTCGCCGGCTACGATATCATCGCCATGCCGCCGCCGAGCTCAGGCGGAGTGGCCCTCGTGGAGATGCTCAACCTCCTGGAGCAGAACGGTATCGATAAAACCTCCTTCCGCTCACCGCAAGAGGTTCACCTGCTCACCGAGGCGATGAGGAGAGCCTATGCCGACCGCGCACGGCACCTGGCTGACACCGACTTCGTCCCGGTTCCCGTAGAGAAGCTCACCTCGAAAAAATACGCCCGGAGTCTCTCTGCGACAATCAATCCCCGGAAGGCCTCCCGCTCCTCCCCCACCACCTTCACCTGGCCCGTCAAGGGATCTGAGACGACCCACCTGAGCGTCGTCGACTCGCAGCGAATGTCAGTCGCGCTCACCACGACCCTGGAATACAGCTATGGCTCGCGCATCGTCGTGCCTGGCGCCGGTTTCCTGCTCAATAACGAGATGGGCGACTTCAATCCGCGCGCGGGCCTCACCACTGAGAAGGGGCTCATCGGAACGAAACCAAACCTGGTGGCCCCCGGGAAGCGAATGCTCTCGAGCATGTCACCGACCATCGTGGCAAAGGCGGGGAGGCCCGTCCTCGTCGTTGGCTCACCTGGAGGGCGCACGATCATCAACACCGTGCTGGGCATCATCATCAACCACCTCGTACACGGCCTGCCCATACAAGATGCCGTAGATTCACCCCGGCTCCATCATCAATGGCTTCCCGACAAGCTCCTGGTGGAGGCCGGAGCTCTCTCGGCCGCCTCGCGCGCGACGCTGGAGGGGATGGGCCACACCGTTGAGGAACGCGAGGGCACCCAGGGCTCCGCCATGGCGATCTCCGTAGGAGGAGATGGAAAGCTCGAGGCCGGCTGCGACCGCAGAAGGCCCGATTCGGCCGCCGCTGGCTACTGACCCGGGCTTTCTTCCCGCCGTGCAGGCTCAGGGAACCCGGCGAAGAGTCAGCTTTTCACCGCTGAAAATAACCTGCTTCCGGCCGGAGGCATCCCCAAAGAAGATCTTCTCGAAGGCCCGGCCCGCCTTGTCTTCAAGGTCATCGAGCGACCTCCGATCACCGTTGCGCAGCTCCTTCGGACCAAACTCGACCCCGCCGGCAACGACCACCCGCTGAATCTCCGCCCGCACCGCCTCCTTCCGAACCTCCAGGCTCAGCTCGAGGGCAGCATTGAAATAGCGCCCCTCAAACCTCCCGACAAGGAACCGCAGGGCCTCCAGCTCTCCCGGAACCGGCTCTCCCTTCGTCTCAAACTCCTTGATGGCCTCCCCCACCCTGGCGATGCCCCAGTCCATCGGCAGGCTGACCTCGGCAGCCAGGGAAGAATCTGTGATGCTCAGGCGCTGAAACTTCGCGAGCTCGGCAAGATCTGGATCTGGATGGGCAAGCAGCAGGATATTGAGCTCGTCAGCGTCAAGGACAAGCTCCGTATCCTTACCGGGAGGTCCCTGGCGAAAATTCTCGAGCCGCGCCCTGATATCATCAACTCGCTCCGCCGATTCCGAAATCTCTTCAAAGACGGTCCCCTCGTCCTCAAAAAGGTTCTCGAACTGCTGATAGACCATGTAGATGCAGCCGCCCGTCCCGACGACGACAAGAATCGTGACCAGTGCCAGGCCGATGCAGCCCCAGAAGAGACAGCTTCTTCCGCCTGAGCCTTTCACGGAGCCCTCAAGGGCCGGCGGCTCCGAGCCCTGGCCTTCATTGAAAGGTAGCTGGTCTGTCATCTTTTCTTGCATCTCCCTGTTCCGGGCTCCCCATCTCCTCATCTCCTCATC
>DODI01000335.1:4354-4892 GCA_003509045.1 Planctomycetota bacterium
CATCTCCTCATCGTGAGACGAGACAATCAATCGTAACAGGAGAGGCTACACAACGGCCAGCCCCTGCCTCGCTGATTGCCTTTTATGGGTTGGAAATGTAACATGCTGCAAAAGAAGTGACGAGCCTCGCCTGCGGCGGCTCAACGTAAAGTGAAGAGAGAGCTGAAGGAGTCGATGTGGAAGCTCATTCCATCGAGACGGGCAAGATGGAGGTAGAGCCCAGGCTGGCTGGCCCGGCAACCGTTCCGTTCTCCCAATACGGCCGGGAGAACTGGACGATACGCCGCCGACGCGTGCCCTGGACCATAGGGAGGTACGTCGGCATGGAGGCGATCCGAGTCGTCATATTGTGCATACTCCTGGTCTCGCTTCTCTACTGCGCGATGGTCACCTTCCAGACCATTCGAAGCGGGATACAGTTCGCCTTCATCTGGCCCTTCCTCATCAAGACCTTTGCCTACCCCCTGTTCTTCTCCCTGCCGCTGGCTCTCCTGGCGGGGGTCACCCTCGCCTACGGCAGGATGACGGCTGACCTCGT
>DODI01000335.1:5198-8975 GCA_003509045.1 Planctomycetota bacterium
CAGGATGACGGCTGACCTCGAGGTCGCCGCGATCCGCTATCACGGCGCTTCCCACCTGCAGATATTCGGACCGGTGCTGGTGCTCGCCATGGCCTGCGGAGGCCTCGGCTATTACCTCAACGGCTGGATCATTCCCGAGATCCATTTCGAAAAGAACAACCTACAGCAGTACATCATCCGCCAGCTCGAGAGCCTCGGCTCTGGAGTGAACCGGACGATCCTTCTTCCGAAAGGAAGTGGAAGCCTCTTCGTCGGGCAATACAGCGGAACCGATCTCAAGCGGGTGCAGATTGATATGCATCGCGACCTCCAGTCGACCTTCGTTCCGCAGGTGCGCAACCAGCTCCCCCAGCAGCTCCCAGAGACCGTCACGCTCCTCGCGGTAGAGGGCCGTATCGAGATCACCCCGGACCGGCGCGGCGTAAACCTCCACCTCAGGGGGGTCGAGATCCTGATACCCGAACACATCAGCGGCACGAAGTCCGGCAAGGACAGCTTCATCCAGAAATTTTCGATCTCGGAGAGCATCACCATCCCCCTCTCATTCCAGAGCAGGCAGAGAAAGCTGAAGGATCTGCCGAACCCAGGACTCAACAGCCGGATCGATGATATAGAAAAACAAATCGGCATCGGCCACGGCAAGCCGGGGCTCGAGAGAGAGCTCAGGCTTGCCCTCGGAGAGCGCCACCGGAGGAACGCCTTCTCGCTCTCCGGGCTGACCTTCCCGCTGCTGGGAGCGGCCCTCTGCTTCATGGCAAGCTTCACCAGCCGGCTGGTCCCTTTTTTCATGAGCACGATCATCGTGCTGGTGACCTTTTATCCGCTCCTCATGGTCGGAACCTACCTGGCCAGGAGCGCTGAGATACAGCCGATCCTCGCCCTGGCGATACCAAACGTCGCCCTGCTCCTGGTCACTGCCGTGTTTCTCCAGAAGGTTGTCCGTAAATGAACGCGCAGAAGAAACCACGCATGGCGGGCCTTGGCAGGATGAGGATCAAGACCGTCGACCTCTACGTCACGCGGCTCTTTCTCTCAGCCTATGTCGCCTGCTTCATCATCTTTGCCGGCTTCTTCGTAGCCATCGAATTCAGCTTCAAGTTCGACCGCTTCATGCGAGAGGAAGGCAATATCTTCGCCACCCTGCTGAACTACAACCTGGCGATGATTCCCACGGTATTTACCAACTTCATGGGGCCGATCCTGACATCCGCGGCAGGTCTCTTCACCGTAACGCTGCTCAACCGCAACAACGAGATCCAGGCGCTGAAAACTAATGGCATGAGCGTCTACCGCCTGCTCCTCCCGATTTTCGTGATCTCCTTCCTCCTGATTGGACTCACCTTCTACCTCCAGGAGGTGGTCCTGCCGAACCACCGGGACTCGATCCGAACCGCCCTGGCTATCTCGAGATCGAAGCTCCTCGAGCCGGAGGCCTATTACGACAGCAAACACGGGCTGAAGATCGAGGTTGGACAATACTCAACCACCTCCCAGCTCGGCCGGATGATCAAGATCCTCGAACGCCATGCCAATGCGAAGGCCAAGCGGCAGATCGATGCCAACCAGATGGAATGGGTCCAGACCGGCCCACCCGGATCAGAGGAGGGGTACTGGAATCTCTACGATGGTTCGATTCAGAACTGGAACATGGAGGGAGAGCTGGTTCTGAACGAGGGCGGCAAGAACTTCGAGCGGCTGAAAAAAATCTTCCCCAGGATGAAACTCGAGACGACGCTGCGCCCGATCGACCTCGAGGCCAGCAACAGAGAGATCTCCTACCTCTCCTGGAAACAGCTCCAGTCACAGTTCAAGCGACAGGACTACCACCGCCACCTGGCCGTCAAGCTACACCACCACTTCGCCTTTCCCCTCGCCCACATCCTCCTGCTCTTCCTCGGACTGCCCTTCGTCCTGAAGCTCGAAAACCGAAGCATCTTCCTGGGGCTGGTGGCGAGCTTTCTCATCGGCGCCGCCTTCTACCTGGTGACCTCGGTCTGCGCCAGCATCGCTATCGACGGCAACTACTTCTCGCCAACCCTGGCGGCCTGGTTCCCGATCATGCTGTTTGGAGCGCTGGGGCTCACGCTCTTCGACCAGATCCCCACCTGAGCGGGAGCTCAGGCGTCGCCTTTTTCAGAGTCGGTTTCTTCAGCGGGAGCAGCAGCTTCCTCCTCCGGAGCGGGTTCCGCGGGACTCTCGCCTGCGAAAGCGGCGCCCTCTTCGGAGCCCTCTTCGGCGCCCCCCCCCGCCGCGGACACCTTGAGGAAGGCTTCGCGGAGCTGGGCTATGAGCTGGCCAAGGTAGGTGCTCTCGTTCTCTTCGAGATTACCCTCGGTCTTTTCCTGTAGGATCGCCAACATATCAATCGAGTAGGCGGCAGCCTTCAGATCAACCTGGGCCTCACCGGAAAACGGATTCTGAATCATTCCCAGGGAAACGAGCGCGCGGGTCGAAAACTCCTGCAGCAGGCTGGAAAAAGACGCTGGCGGCAGGTCGTACTCACCCTCAGCAGGAGCGCCCTCAGCAGGAGCCTCGGCGGATTCCTCAGCCTGGCTGGCGATCTCCTCTTCGAGAGCCTTCTTTTCAGCCTCGGCCTTCTGCTTCCAGTCCTCGTCTACAAAGATCTTGGGGTCTTCGTTTTTTTCTTCGTCGGTCATTTTTGCCTCAATCGGTCTTCAGTTTCTCAGCCGAGCTATCATTCTCCAGGGCTCCCGAACAGACCAGGCTCGCCCTTAAAAAATCCCTGAAGAGCGGGTGAGCCGAAACCGGCCGTGACTGGAACTCCGGATGGAATTGACAGGAAACAAACCACGGATGGTCGGGCAATTCAAATATCTCGACCAGATTCCCATCGGGAGACAGACCGGAGAAAACCCCGCCCGCATCTTCAAACTGCTGACGATAGGAATTGTTGAACTCGTACCTGTGACGGTGCCGCTCATGGATCAGGTCTTCGCCGTAGGCATTCCTGGAAATCGTCCCATCGGCCAGATCACAGGGATAGGCTCCCAGCCGCATGGTACCGCCCTTTTCGGTAACATCGTTCTGATCCGCCATCAGGTCGATGACCGGGTGTGGCGTATCCTTGTCGAATTCACTCGAATGGGCTCCCTCGAGCCCCATAACATTGCGGCCGAACTCTATGCAGGCGCACTGCATCCCGAGGCAGATCCCGAAGAAGGGAATGGAATTTTCCCGGGCGTAACGAATCGCGCTGATCTTGCCCTCGATCCCCCTGTCGCCGAAGCCTCCCGGTACGAGAATAGCCTGCGAACCCCCCAGCAGAGCTTCGACCCCCTCCTTCTCAACCGCCTCGGAGCTTACCTTGCGGAACTTGACGTCGACATTGTGCGTGATTCCGGCATGGGTGAGCGCCTCGTAGATGGACTTGTAGGCGTCGGTCAATTCGATGTACTTCCCGACAACGGTCACCTCGGTCGTCCTGGTCAGGTTACAGACGGTATCGACCATCTCCTTCCACTCGGCCAGGTCTCCAGAACCCTCCGGCAATTGCAGGTGGCTGAGGATCTGGCTGTCGAGCTTCTGCTCCCTGAGAACCATCGGAACCTCGTAGATCGAGTGGTCCACATCGCGCTCCTCGATCACCGCGTCTACCGGCACGTTACAGAACAGGGCAATCTTCCGGCGATGGTCATCCTCCATCTCCTTCTCGGTCCTGCAGACCAGGATGTCGGGAAGAATACCGATCTCTCGAAGCTTGCCCACCGAATGCTGGGTCGGCTTGGTCTTGACCTCGCCCGAGGCGCTGAGGTAGGG
>DODI01000335.1:9393-9515 GCA_003509045.1 Planctomycetota bacterium
ACCGTTCCGCCGAGCTCGCTGATGATGACATCGGCCTCGCCGTCATCCATCTTCCCAATACATCTCTTGATCTCATCGGTGATATGGGGAATCACCTGCACCGTAGATCCGAGATAGTCTCC
>DODI01000335.1:9870-10014 GCA_003509045.1 Planctomycetota bacterium
GTAGATCTTGCCCGTGGTGTAGTTGGAGTCCCTGGTCAGCTTGGCCCTGGTAAAACGCTCATAGTGGCCGAGGTCCAGGTCCGTCTCGGTCCCATCATCTGTAACGTAGACCTCACCGTGCTGGTACGGACTCATGGTTCCGGG
>DODI01000617.1:0-29603 GCA_003509045.1 Planctomycetota bacterium
CCTGCCGCAGGGCCAGGCCGGGGACAGGAATCAGGTTCTCATCAAGGCGGTAGGGTTTGAGGTCATCTGCGCCTCTCTTTGCCGGCAGGATCAGGGAAGCCAGGCCAGTGGCTATTCCCGGCAGCGCCAGGAAGATGAGGCTGGCGACGAGGTTGTAGAAGGTGTGGGTCATGGCAATGTGGAACCCGACGTTTTCCTGCAGGGGGTGAAAGAGGCTGCCGGGAGTGACCTGATCAATGAACCAGAGCAGCAGAGATGTGCCATCCCGGGGCATCAATGAGAGGACGGAAAACAGGATCGTTGTCAGGAGGTGAATCACCAGGATGCAGATGCCCAGGCGGCAGGTGTCGCGATTCTTGAAGAAAGACCGAAAGAGGCTGCTCAGTCCCGAGCCCAGGTTGGCTCCGAGGATCAGCGGCACCATTGAGAGGGGGGCGAGGATTCCTCGCGAGGCCAGGAGCACCGCGATGATGACCACCAGGTTCGAGGTGCGAAGAACCAGGCCGATTCCAGCTCCAGCCAGAAGAAGATAGGTGAAGTTTCCGGCCATGACCGCCCAGGGCTGCTGAAAGGACAGCGAGGCCGGGAGCACATCTGATTTGAACCTGGAGCTCATCTCGAGCTGCTCAATACCTGAGCCGAGCAGGCTCCAGCTTGCCAGCGCCAGGGCGGCGCCGAGAAAGATCCTGCTCCAGTGAGCCAGGCCGAACGAGCGCGGCAGAACGACCAGCAGGAGGCCGAGGCCTGCCAGGGGCGCGATGAGGAAATCGATCCGCAAGGCGAGTATCTGGGGGAGGGCTGTCGCGCCCAGCAGGGCTCCAAGAAGGAGCCCCATGGCTCCCTGGGATTTCAGGAGGCCTCCGTTTACGAAGCTCATCAGGTGGGAGGTTACGGCCGAGTGGGATTGGAAGGTGATCCCGGCAAGAATTCCGCCGAGATAGCCAAGGATTCGGTTCTTCGCCATGCGGCCCGTGGCATGGTGCAGGTGAGGGCCGAGGACAATCAGGAAACCGTTGGCGAGAAATCTTACGCCGAGCAGGAAGAAGATCAGGCCAACCGAGATCTCGACAGCGATCCGCAGCCAGTCGATCGCCATGACGGTGAAGATGATTCCCCTGATGGGGGGGTCGTCTTCGCGTCCTTCAATTTCCGCGAGTACGCGATAGGTTCCTGCGCGATCGCCGAGTGTAAGATCTGTTCCTTTGCGAACACCGTCTTTGCCGGTTTTGGCGCGCCTGTTGTTCAGGCTCGCCGGCTCGCCGCGAACCGGAGGTTCTCCCGCGATTCTCATATGGACAATGCGTCCCTCGAGAGGCACCAGTTCTCCGGTGTCCTGGCGGGCCTGCAATCGCAGGGCGATGGGGATCTCCGAGCCTACAGCGGCCTCGATATTGTCAGCCAGCTTCTCCACACCGCTGACCACCCGGAACTGTTCGTCCAGATCCTTTCGGCCCTGCCTGGGGATGGAGGCTTCTATTCGCCAGTCGCCGTTCTTATTACCAAGTCGTATTCGCACGCTGGCGGTTCCGGACGCATCGGTCTTGACCTCGACATTGTCGAGGCGTTCCGCCGTCTCTTTCTCCCCATCCAGGATGAAAGATGGTGAATCTTCTGATGGGCCATTCCCGGATTTGGAGTCTTCGGCGAGACCCTCGAGACGAAAACGGAAGGTGACCGATTGGTTTTTCAGCGGCCGTCTTCGGCCCCTTCGCCCGAGGAAATCCCGGCTGCTCTGGCCAAGCACACGAACGACCAGGGGTTTGGGAAGAATCTCCCCCGGGAGAGCGCATTGGTGGTTTCCCGAGAGGGATTCAATGAGCGCGGGGCGGTCATCTGTGGGCGGTTTGTAGCATCCGGTAATGGTACAAAGACAGACCGTCAACGCCAGGATGACTGCATTATTAGTCAATAAGCGCATAGATCTTCGCCTTGGTTTGCCAAATATGAAGTTAGCCTGCACACTTTCACAGGATCTTCACGATAAGTTAACTGGATAGATTCTGCCCCCAATTGTTGAATTCGGAAATACACGGAACCATCTGAAGTAGAACCGGGAAATGCGGTAAGAATCTGCCGTATCGGATCCATGAAAAATTATACCGGAACGTCTGCTAAAAACGCTTATCTCGAGTTCGGCTCGACCTCGATCAAGCTCTATATCGTACCTTCTGTCTCAGAAGGAGGAGATGGGGTAGAGAGAGAGCGCAAGGTACCCTGGAGCCTCGGCTACGATGTCTTCAGCTATGGCCGCATCAGTCCACGGACGATGGCGCATTGCGTCTCTACCCTGAAAGAGCTGCGTGAAGAGTTCTCCGGAATATCTTTCGAAGATGTTACCGCGGTTGGTACGGCGGCCCTGCGGGAGGCGCAGAACGCCGAAATTTTCAGGCGTCTACTCGAAAACGAGCTCGGGTTGCGGATCCAGGTGATCGAGGGGGGTATCGAGGCTTTCCTGCTGGAGACAGGCTTCAGGAGCATGGTTGAAAAATTCCCAACAGCTCTCTTCGATCTTGGCGGCGGCAGCAACGAGATTATCGAATATCTCAATCCGGCCTCTACCCGAAAGACAAGTATCCCTGTAGGGGCGATCAGGCTCCACTGCCAGCTGCGAAGGGCGAGGACGCTCTACAATTACGTAGAGCAGGGACGGGTGATTGTTGAGAGAGAGATGCGGGAGCACATAGCTGGAAGTATGCCCCGGTATCCGGAGATGCTCGGCACCGGTGGAACAGTCAGGGCTATCGTGAAGAGCCTCGGTAGAGAATCCTTCACCATCGAGGATCTCCAGGGGCTCATCCAGCGAGAGATTCATGGAGATGTCTGGACCAATATGCCGCGCCACCGCCGCCTGCTGTTTCTCCCCGGGATCCTTTCTGTCGAGGCGCTCTTTATGACCATGGGGGTGCGAACCATCACCTATCGCAAGGCCTCCGTGAAAGAGGGACTCATCTCCTTTACCAGCATGCTGCCGGCGATGGGGCGGCCCTCTTAGGCGCCTGCCCGGCCCGGCTCCAGCAATTCGAGGGCCCTGGCGAGCAGTTCGCGAACAGGCTCCTTGCGGAGGAGCTCTGATGCCTCCTCGAAACCGCACCAGCGTCTTGTACGGCAATCGCGCTCCTTCCAGGTTTCCTCTGCTTCGTAGCTCAGCAGGAACATCTGTACCGAACAGGGCTGCTTGCGTCTGCGGTCAGGATAGCTGCCAACGGCTTCGCCAATGATCGCGCCGCTGATTCCAGCCTCCTCGGCGCACTCTTTCAGGGCTGTTTCTTCCGGGCTCTCTTTATTTCCGATGACACCCTTTGGGAAGATCCAGTTTCCCTTTCGCGAGGTGATGATGAGGAATTCCCAGCCGGCAGGACCCTGGCGGAAGGGGATGGCGCCCGCCTGCTTGAGTGGCTTCGTGTTCATCAGTTTGTATAGCCTGCGCAGGTTTTCACCCGGTGGAAGCGGGAGACGCGAAAAGGAAAAAAAACACCCTGCGATTCCGGATGTACCGAAGTTGCAGGGCGTTTGCCACCGGGGTGGCTGCCTGGTTGAGGCAAGTGGTCAACCAGTTTTACTTCTTGGCAAAGTTCGCCTTGGCGTATTTAGCTTTGCAGTTGTTGCAGCAGAAGTACTTCGCTTCGCGCTTGGTGTGTACCACCTGCGTGGCAGCGTTGGCCGCTTTACCGCTGATCGGGCATTTGCCTGTGTCAGCCTTGGCGGCGAGCTTGGCGGAATGCTTTTTCTTGCAGTTACCACAGCAGAAAAAGGTCTTCGTGCCGTTGACGTTCACGAACTGGTCGGCCGTGGCGGCTTTTCCAGATATGGGGCAGAGCTTCGCCTTACCGGCCTTGGCGCTGAACTTGTTGGCCTTGGCGTATTTGCCGGCGCAATTCTTACAGCAGAAGCTGACAAGCTGCGAGGTCTCGTGGATTAACTGGGTACCCTTCTTCGAGGCCTTGCCGCTGTACTGGCACTTTCCAGGTCCCGCATCGGCAATCGTCTTGCTGTAGCTCTTCTTGCAATTATTGCAACAGAAACCGACAGCATTGCCGTTAACTTCGATCGAGATCTTGGGGTTGGCAGCGTTGCCGCTGATGGGGCATTTGGCGGTTTTCTCAGCCGTAGCCACGCCACCGTAAATCAGTAGTAAAGCAACGGGGATAATCGCTAATTTCTTTTTCATTTCCTGCCTCTTTGTATTTTCCACAGAACCTCCTCAACTTTAATGGTTTACTCGGCTCTAAGTTAAGGATTTAGACCAACCTGCGCAAGAAGTAATAGGGGCGGTCGAATAGGAATGAGCTTCCGGAAACAAGGGGCTAAGCGAGTGAATCCAGGCAGGAAGGTCCAATGTGGGCTGTAAGTCACTTAATTACAAGCCACTTAGGCACAGTTATCCCGGTGACGAGCGCTGATCGGAGCGAGGAGCCGGCTGGAGAAAAAAGACCTGCCCAATAGAATCCATCCCGGTACTTTAGAGCCGGTCACTTTCATTTTCCGGACGTGATGTCATCCTCTTCATCGAGGTTCTCGGCGAGGTCCTTGAGAAACCCGTTCAATGTGGGGAGCAGGTCAGAGATCGTCAGGTCGATGGCGAGAGCATCCTTTTCTTCCCGGGTTGAAAGCACCGCGCTCTTCATGTTCTTTAGAGCGAGAATCGGGACACTTTTTTGGAGAACTGACAAGGCGCTGAAGATCGGCTTCGGCCGCAGGTAGAACACCTTTGATGCTTCCGCTGCCGGCAGGGGTAACCTGTTCCTGCCTTCCACGCTGCGGCTGCGTACGGCAGCCTTCAGGATGGCCGGAGACAGTGCGACGATAAACTGGTCCTTGATCCTGATATAGCCGGGACGTATTCCAGGGAGTGGCTGGAGGAAGTGATGGGTCGGGCTGCCTTGCTTTTTCTCCAGCGGTTCTCGGAGGAAAGAGAGGCTCTCTGATGCTCCCGGCAGGCTGGAGGAGTATTTTTCAATGGCATCTCGAAGGGCCTTTTCTCCAGCTGCCGGATCCTTGAACTGGAGCGCGACAAAGTAGAGGGGGCGGTAGATTTGAAGGGCGGAGAGGTTGCCCAGTTCCTTTACCGACGACGAGATCTTGAGTAGAGCGGCGTTCGGGTAGGAGCCGATGACGACAGAGCGGATCTGGTCAATCAGCAGGCTGAAGGGTTTTTTTTGCAGCAGCCAGGCCATCGCAGCCCGGAGGTTTTTATTCAGGGGGCTGATCTGGGAGCCCGGGAGCTCTTCGAATCCGGTGATGATATCCGAAAGCTTTTTTCTCAGATCCTTTGAGGAGAATGCGAAGAAGCCGAGGGATTCTGAAGGTATGGACCTGATGAGCTCCGGGTCAATCGGGTCTGTCGCCAGGCGGCCAAGGAGATCATCCTTCGCAAGGGGGTTTCTCGCCGTCCACATGGTCGCGTGTAGTGTGTCGGTGTCGGGGACTGTCGAGATGGCCAGAGAAACCGGGCCGATTTCGGCGAGGTTAAAGGCGTTGGCTGTTTCCTTGAAGCCTAGGCCCGCTGAAAATGGGTAGCCTCCATCGATGAAGAAAAACATCAGGGAGTCTTTTTTTTTCGACCAGGCGTTTACGAAATCAGAATTGGTGGCCAGCGACATGGAACGGGCCGAGCGGCGCTTGACGGCCTCTTCAACCAGTTGCCGGGGTCGTCCCAGGACCACCACTTTTTCCCCAGCCGCGAGAAAGTAGTTCTCATCGACCTCCTCAACCTCGTAGAGCGGCATATCTTGTATGAAGCCGACGACCCGCGCCTTTTTTTTTGCCAGGGACAGGATCGAGGTAATGTAGCCCGAGAGCGCGTCGCTTTTTCCGGCTGAAAGCACCGCGAGGTAATCTTTTTCAGGGTCGCCCTTCGCCGGCACTCCAAGCGCGACACCTCCCATTTTTGAGAGCTCTCTGAACATGGCCTTGCTGAGGAAGGCGGAGATCCATCCGGTGGAACCTGTGCCGGGTATCTGGGCTGGGCCATCTTCCTGGGCCTCTACCGCAAGGGTCCTTGATGAATCGACAGAGTTCTCAAACGGCGTTCCCCGGATCGAGCTGGAGAGGCGGATGAGCTCGTTTCCGGGTTTTACCATCTCCGCGTAGAAGAGCATCTTTTCCGGCATATAGCTGGCAGGGGTGTCCCAGAGGCGGCTTGAGAGGTACTCTCGCGCCACCTCGGCGAGCTCCGACTGGCCCGGGTAGCGGGCGAGAAGCTCGAGGAATTTTCTCCGGGCAGGTTCGTCCTGGCCCAGGGCATCAAGGCAGGTGGCCTCGCCGAGGAGGGTGCGGGCTATGGTCTGCGCGGGCAGTCCGGTTTTTCGGATGCCCCGATAGAGTCGAAGGGCTTCGCGCGGGTTCCCGTCGATCGATTCAAGGTAGGCCGCCTTCTCAAGGAGCACCTCGGCTTCGGCGGCATCATCAAGAGCCAGCAGTGAGCCGGTGAGCAGCAGGAGGAAGAAGGTGATGGGGATGCGCGCGAGTCTCATTTGATCAGCTTGTAGCCGAAGCCATGGACAGTGATGATATGCCTGGGGACCTTGGGGTCGTCCTCGATCTTGCGCCGGAGACTGACGATGTGATTGTCGACGCTGCGGTTCAGGGGCTCGTTTTCGAGCCCCCAGATCTCACTGAGCAGGTGCTGGCGGTCGATGACCGACCCAGGTTCCTCTGAGAGTATTTCCAGGATCTGTGTTTCATAGTGTCCCAGGGGGACATCTTTACCGTCGATCTGCAGGAGGGATCTGTCGAGAAGGATCGTCGCCTTTCCAACGGTGAGCTTCTTTCTCTTCTTCGGCTGCACGATGGGCTCGAATCGTCTCAGGGCAGCCCTGATTCTTGCCATGAGTTCCTTGAGATCGAAGGGCTTGGTGATGTAGTCGTCCGCTCCCAGGTCGAGCCCCTTGACCTTGTCGACCTCGGTGCTGAGCGCGGTGAGCATGAGGATGGGGGCGCGGATGCCGTTCTTCCTGATAGCGTGGCAGGTCTCGAAACCATCTATGCCCGGCAGCATGATGTCCAGCAGGATACAGTGGGGTTGTCCCTTTACCGCGAGGTCGAGTCCATCTTCTCCAGTGTGGGCGATGGCCACCTCGTAGCCTTCAAATTCAAGGTTGTCCCTCAGGCCCATGGCTAGGTCGGGTTCATCTTCGATCACCAGGATCTTAGCGGTCATCTTCTGGCTCCATCTCCGTTCCAGTTTCCAGCGGGAAGGCCAGCGTAAATTCGCTGCCCTCTCCAGGCTTACTTCTCAGGCGGGTTTCGCCTTCGTGTGCTCTCATGATGTGGCTGACGAGGGAGAGACCCAGGCCGCTTCCTCTCGTCCCCAGGGCACGGGCCTCCGCGGTGCGATAGTAGTCGTCCCAGATACGCTGCTGCTCCTCTTCAGCTATGCCAATGCCATTGTCGGCAATGCTGACCAGCAGGAACCTTCCATCGCTCCACCCGCGCACGGTGAGGTCTCCCTTCTCAGGTGAATAACGAACCGCGTTCTGGAGCAGGTTGATGAAGGCCTGGGCAACGGCCTCTTCATCGGCGAGTACAGCCGGCAGCGATGCGGGAATATCTCGCGTGCAGGAGAAATCCTGCTCCGTGATCTGGAGGAAGTAGGCATCTAAGGTCTGGTTCAGCACCGGGGCCAGGTCTGTTTTTTTGAGATCGTAGTTTTTTTTGCCGGCGTCTATTCTCGAGAAGTTCAGTACGTTTCCTATGAGATGGCCCAGGCGATCGCTCTCCCTGTTGATGACCTCGAAGTACTCCTGGCGTTTTTCTTCGCCCTGTACGCGGTCAAACTGCAGGGTCTCCGAGCAGAGCTTGATGAGGGAAAGCGGGGTCTTGAGCTCGTGGGACACATTGGCGACAAACTCGGTCTTCATCCTGGACAGGTTCATTTCTTTTCGCATGGCTTGGCGCAATACCAGCAACCCGCCTACCAGGGTGAGGCCGAGGATGCCGGATAGAAGCCCTGCTATAGCGAAGGGCCGGCGAGCGGCGCCAAGTCGTTTTTCCCATTCCTCTTTTGTCTGGCCGATAGCAAACCACCCGAAGTTTCCGCCAAGGCCGTCGTAGGTGATCATGGAGTCCTTCCTGGCCGGGTCCAGCAGGACCACCTGGCGAGAACCGGATTCACCAAGGCGGAGCAGTTCACTGTTCAGGTCGCTGAGCAGCCTTTCAACATCTACAATCATTCCGGCACCCTTGATCCCGGCAGTGTCGACGACTGCGGGCGTGGGCTGCCAGGCGACGCCTACCTTGCTTCCGATCCCGCGCCAGGACCATCTTGGTGAGGAAGAGTCACCTCTTGCTGCCAGCTCCCGGGGCAGCAAGACATCCCTCACATGCTTCACGGCGAGCTGGATCGGCTTACGGGCATCAAGCTTTTGGAGCGCTTCATTGAGCTCCCTGGTGGGGGAGAGGCCGAGGTTCTGCAGGAGCTGCATGGAGCCCTGGAGGTAAGACTCTCGCCTGACAAAACCGTTCTTTTGCGGGCCGGAATCTATGAAAGAGAGTCCGCGCGTAAGAACCTCCTGCACGGCTTTTTTTCTTCCCTGGCTCGACAGGGTCTCGGCCATGGCCAGGCTGAGCTGGGCAGGGGTGGGCCAGGCGCTGTAGGCAAGCGAGCTGGGGGCGTTCTTCAGCAGGCCAGCGTAGATAGACTCGGCGGCCGCAGGCTGGTCGTGCCGGTTATAGAGCGCCGCCAATTGGGTGCGGGCCCGAATCCTCCAGGCCTCCGGAATGCTGGTCCGGTTAGAGGCGGCTTCCAGGGATCGGACCTTGCGCGCGAGGGGAGCCTGGGAATGGGAGAGCCTGACCGCCTGGCGATATTCCGCCGGCGGCACCCCGGTATCGCTGGACGGGAACGGGGTTGTTCGTGCCGGCTGATCGAGCCCCTCGATCTCTCCATTTGTCCGGATACGGAAGGGGAGCTCAAAGAAGCTCTCCGGAGTACCGGGAGAAGGGGGCGGATCTTTTGCATCTCCAAGGGCAAAGGCCTCGATCGATTGAAACGCATCTTTTTCGCGTTTCCTGATATGTGAGCGCAGCTGGCTCGCGAGGGTGGATGAATAGCTCCTCTCGGAGACAAAAAGGAGTACCTCCATGTCACGGTATTGCTTGTAGGTAAGGTATCCTCCAAGCGAGCAGAGGCCGAGGCAGACGATGATGCTGCCCCAGATGGCTGTCTCGTAGATCCTGATTTTATTGCGAACAGGCATAGGGCCAGTCTACCCGATTGGTGAGGATGGTTTTGTCGCCTCTTGTCGAGGCTTGTATGTTCCGCTAAAGGTGGGTTAGAACCTCTGTTTAGACGAAAGTAGAGAGCGAATGGAACAGGAAGAGCAAACCCGCTACATAGTCTATGATACCGAATCCGTGGTCGATGGAGAACTTCTGGGTCGAGTGCTCTATCGAGAAGAGGGGCTCACCGGCGAGGCGGCGATCGAGCGCTATCTCGAGGAACAGGGGGACCCGGACGCGTTTATACCCGTGGCTTTCCAGGTTCCCGTGGCCATCTCCGTAGCGAGGGTGTCGAGAGATTATCGATTGCTGGATATCTCCTGCCTGGATGATCCCAGCTTTGAGCCGATGGAAATGACCAGGCTCTTCTGGGCAGGTGTGGAGCATTACAGGGCCGCGGCACTGGTTGACTTCAACGGAAGGGGCTTCGATATTCCGCTGATGACGCTCAACGCCTTTCGGTTTGGAATCTCCTGCCCGGCCTATTTTGCCGACGACCGATTCGGTCACAGGTATCGCTATACCGACAAGCACATCGATCTCATGGACTGGCTGACCGAGTACGGAGCCTCGCGTATTCGGGGAGGTCTGAACCTGCTCGCCAAGATGCTCGGCAAGCCCGGCAAGATGGGTACCAGCGGCGCCCAGGTGGCAAGTCTTTACGCAGAGGGAAAGCTTCGCGAGATCAACGATTATTGCATGCATGATGTGCTCGACACCTATTTCGTCTTCCTGCGCTCCAGGGTGCTTACCGGGGAGCTGCCGCTGGAGCGTGAGCAGGCTCTCGTTGATGAGGTGCGCGACTGGCTTGTCCAGCGTTCGGACGAGATCGAGGCTCTGCGGGTGTATCTCGACAATTTCGGGGATTGGGATCCCACTCCATTCGCCTCCTGAGATTCGGCTCAGGTCTTGTCGCAGAGCGCCGTGACCCCGGGCAGGTCGCCGCCCTCGAGGAATTTAAGCGAGGCGCCTCCGCCAGTAGAGACGTGGGAGACGTCATCGCTCAGGCCGGCGGCCTTGATCGCGGCGGCGGAGTCGCCGCCGCCGACAATGGTCGTCGCGCCGCGCCTGGTCGCCTCGGCCAGGGCGGTTGCGACCGAGTTGGTGCCGCGCGCGAAGGTCGGCATCTCGAAGACTCCCATCGGGCCGTTCCAGATCACTGTCCCCGCCTCCTTGACGATGTCGCTGTAGAGCTCGATGGTTCTCGGCCCGATGTCGAGCCCTTCGAGCTCTGCCGGGATCTCGCCGGCCGGGCAGACCGTTGTGGCGGCATCGTTATCGAAGGAGTCTGCCGCAAGGATGTCGAGCGGAAGAACCAGGCGGTCGGGGCCGAGAGCTTCAGCTGCCGCGAGGATTCTTTCTGCGTCTGCGATTGAATTTTCTTCGAGAAGCGACTTTCCGATCTCCAGGCCCATGGCCTTGAAGATAGTGTAGGACATTCCACCTCCGACGATCAGCTGGTCCACCTTGTCGAGAAGATTTTCGATGACCTTGATCTTACCCGAGACCTTGGAGCCTCCCATTACCGCGACGAGGGGGCGGCGGGGGTCCTGTAGCGCGCCAGCCAGGAGGTCGAGCTCTTTCCTGAGAAGGTAGCCCATGGCGCATTGGTCGGTCCTCTCGGCCACCCCGGTGATCGAGGCGTGCGAGCGATGCGATGTGCCGAAGGCATCGTTTATATAGATCTCCCCCAGGCTTGCCAGCGCATCGGCGAAGGCGGGTTCGTTGGCCGTCTCCCCGGCGTGAAAGCGCAGGTTCTCCAGCAGCAGCACACCGCCATTCGCAAGACCCTGGAGCCTTGCCTGCGCCTCCGGGCCAATACAGTCATTCGCGAGAGGCACATCGCGCCGCAGCAGCTGGCCCAGGTGCTGGGCCACAGGCTGCAGGCTGTACTCGTCCACTCGTTCTCCCCCCGGACGGCCCAGGTGGGACATGAGAATGGTGCGTGCTCCGTTCTCCATGAGCCATTGGATGGTAGGGAGGCACTCCCGGATGCGGCGATCGTCGGTGATCTCTCCATCCTGGAGAGGAACATTGAAGTCGGCTCGCACGAGGACGCGCTTGCCGCGCACATCGAGGTCGGTAACGAAGAGTTTCTGCATGTTGGGTCCTGACTGGTGGTTTTCTGTAGGCGCTGAATCTGCCGGCGCAACACTCTACGCAGATTGCCGGTTTCCGTCAATTGTTGCAATGCCTGGCGGCAGTTTCCCGTCTGTGTATTTTTTTGAGAGTTGATGGAATCTCGGTAATCACACCTCTACGATTGAGTTGTCGGGCAGACGGTCTTTTTCAGACTCAAGAAGAGGGGGGAGTGGTGATGATCTTTGCCTGGGGGCAGGTATTAAGACGCGATCTTCCCGGCAGCTCAGCGGACGCCACCGCGGCCTGCTGGAATGCCCGGGACACATCCTCTTGCTCTGCCCGGGTCTTTCCCCGCGTTTTGCAGCGCGGGCAGGCGCCGGTTCAATTCGAAATAAACGGTCTTCGGAGGAACCTGCTCGGAGGGGTCATCTGTCCACAGCCAGGGCCTGTTCGTTCCCGACAGTTGCCCGACTAGGTTCGGCGGGCCTGGTGTTGTATCAGAGGTCCCTTGATCCCCGACTGGGGTGAAAACGGGGAAAGGTTCCGGGAGAGCTCCAGGGGCGAAAGCTTCTGTGGGCTCTCCCTCTTTTTGCCTGTGGCTCAAGGGGGCTGGCCTGGAGATCTGACGGAGGTTCAGGGCTGGGCGCTTGCGGGGATGATGTTCTCCCGTTCGGCGACCTCGAGCAGATGGTCGACAGCCTCCCGGCCTTCTCTTCCCAGGTTGATGGTGAAATCGTTTACATAGAGTCCGATATGCGCTGCCGTTACCGCGTCGTCCATTTCCTGTGCGTAATGTCGAACATAGTCTCGTGAATCCTCAGGGTGGTTCGTGGCATGGAGAACGCTTCTCGAGAGGGCATCATCAAAGGCCGCTATGGTCTCGCTGCCAATGTCGAGGCGGGCGATGATTCCGCCCAGAGGGATCGGGTAACCGTGGGTCTCTTCCCACCAGTCACCCAGGTCTGCCAGCTTTCGCAGCCCCAGCTCACCGTAGGTGAAACGGCTCTCGTGAATGATCAGGCCCGCGTCCACCTCCCCTGTCTTGACGGCGTCCATGATCCGGTCAAAGGTCATCTCTATCAGGGAGCCAGCGGGAACCCGGGGGGCGAAGAGGCGCAGCAGCAGGTTTGCACTGGTTAGCTTTCCGGGGATGGCAATCTTCGCGGTGGAGAGATCGCGTTCTTCGTCTCCTTCGCGAACGACGATAAGCGGGCCGCAGCCGCGGCCGAGGGCGGCCCCCGCCTGCAGGAGCTTGTAGGTGTCCCGAAGATGACCGTAGGCATGAAAGGAGATTTTTGTGATCTCCAGCTCTCCGTTCCGCGCCATAACGTTGAGGGTCTCGACATCTTCAAAAACCGGCTCCAGGTGGAAGTCTTCGAGCTCGACGAATCCCTCAAGAAGGGCGTGAAAGATAAACGTATCGTTCGGGCAGGGGGAGAGGCCCACTCTGAGGGTCTTCATGCTTGCGTTCTCTCTCTCTCGATCCATACGCCCGCGGCCGCGGCTGCGGCTTCGCAGGCCTCGGCGATCTTCCAGCTCTCCCGGTTTCGATCGCCTGTCATATTCGAGATGCCGCGTATCTCGCTGAAGCGTACGCGCTGTCTCCAGGCCACAAGAGCTGCGGCGGCCCCCTCCATGCTTTCAGCGAGCGGGTTCCAGCGTTCCTCTGCCCTCCGAGAGGCCGCATCTGTTCCGCTGCCGAGGGATACCGTGCAGAAGAGGCCCGCTTCGATACGCGATTGTTGGCCGAGAGAAGACCTTATCTCCTGGATCGTTTCGGCTGTGGGGAAGTCGACAGGGACCTCGTTGAAGATCAGCTCTCCATCTCGCGAGGCCTGGGGCAGCTCGAGATCTCTCATCGACAGGAAGCCTTCGGGTGTCTCGACGCCTTCATCCGCGAAGATCTCGACGTTCGCTATGGCGACGTCTGCGATTCCAAGGCCGGAGCCCGGGTAGGCTCCGGCACAGCCGAGCTGGATGATCCAGTCAGGGCGCAGCTGTCTTGTCAGCTCAAGCGTGGAGATGGCTGCGCTGACCTTTCCCGCTCCGGTCGCAGCGAAGGAGATGCTTTCCGCTGAGTCACCAAGGAGCTTTCTTGCAGGGGACAGCTCGCCTTCGGTCGCGGCTATGATCAGGATGGTCTGCGGTAACATCTTGTTTCACCAGGAGTGGTCATTGCCCCGGAATGGTCAGGTCGCTCTCCTCTGCCGACTGATCTTCTTCACCGCTGGTTGGGGGAGTTTCTTCCGTGAGCTCTTCGAGTGGGGAATAGTCCAGGTCTGCTTCAAAATCAAGCTGGTCGAAATAGTCGCTGAGCTCTTGCAGGTATGATTGGCTTTCTTTGCCGGGTTCGCCAGCCGCATGATTCTGGGCGCAGCTTGCCAGCGCCCCCAGAACCTTCTTTTTTTGTTCCGGCTCAAAGCCGTTCTTCTCGATGTTGGAGTATCTCTGGCTCCGGCTGAGCAGCTTTCTGATGAAACCAGCAAGATCGTTCTCATCTCCCGTCGGGCCGTCCGGGTCGGCGGCGGTCGTTTTCAATATCCTGGCGATTTCCTGGTTGGCCAGGCCGCCGTGCCTGGAGCACCACCAGTAGAGATCTGCCTGGACCATGAACGCGAAACTCTGGGCTTCCTCTGAGTGGAAGCTGGCGCTGGTGCGATAGAGGAACTCTTTCCCGGCTGATTGCGCCTTCTGGTTCCTTCTTTCCTGCTGGTAGAACTCTGACTGGAGATGTACGCAGTCGGCCGGGCACTGTATTGTCGCGAGCCTGTGGGTCGCGCAGCATTGCGCGCAGATGCCATCAGCGAGCGCGGGGCAATAGCGCTTTCCTTTTTTCTGGCCGCAATGAACGCACTTTGCCATGGGGGTAGTTCCGGTAAATACTGGGAATTCGCGCATTGTAGCCTGTTGAGGCTCCAGTCCCAACCCTGAAGAGGAGGGGGGCTGGCAAATGAGGGCTTCTGCAAATAAAATGCAGGCATTGGTATTCGGCGGGCATTCACGTAACCACAGAAAAGCGGAATTCAAATGCGGCTGATGAAAAGCCTGGTAGTTCTATTCGCTCTCCCGGCTCTCTGCGCCTGCGGCGGAGCGGAGAAGAGCTCTACCTCTCCCGCTGAGGCCGCGGGGAAGCCAGTGGTGCGTTATTCGCGCGGAGGGGATGCCGAGAGGCGCAGGGTGATTGCCGCGGCCGCGATCGGCAGGAAGGACGCCGCTCGGAAGCCGAAGGTTCCAGCTGCAGTCGGCGCGAAAGAAGCCGCTCCAGCTGTCCCTGCCCAGGCCGAGCCCGCTGCCAAGGTGGCTCCCGCGGTTGCTGCCGCCAGGCCCGCGGAGAGCCCCGCGCCATCTTCGGAGGGAGCGGGGAAGGCCAAGGTGAAGCCGCCGGAGGTCCAGAAGTCATCGGCCGAAAAAACTCGGCTGATGCTGGGATACCTGACGGGTCCGGCTCCCAAGGCGCAGAAAGCCTACAAGGTTTTATGGGGTATCGATAAAAAACAGATTCCGTCTCTGGTGGCCCACGTTGGGGACAATGTCCGGACAAAGATCCGCGAGCTCGACCTGCTGGTGTTGCAACATGACTTCGCTCGCTACGATGAAAAGAGCCGGCGCTGGTTTTACCTGATTAAAGGGATGGGTAATTTCGTGATCGATGACATTGCCATGAACAAGGTGACCCGCCCGAAGGGCGCGGTGCGCGTGCGGCTTAAAAACTTCAAGGGGTTTCCTCTCGGAGTCGTTCTCAGGGCAGGCCTTCTGAACCGTTTCCGGTCAACGCGTTTCCCGGGTCTTGATGACCGCAAGTTTATTGTCCAGTGGTGGCAGCTGTTCTATCGTCAGAACGCATCGAACCTTAAGTGAGCGGCCGGAGGCCTGTCCCGCCTCACTCGCAGTGGAGTCCGTAACGCACCAGTCGGCGGTAGAGGGTGGCCCTTCCGATCCCAAGGAGCCTGGCCGCCTGGGCTCGGTTGCCGTGTGTTTTTTCGAGCGCCTCGGCTATGGCTCCGCCGAGGACATCTTTTTCCATTTGATCGAGAGTGCCCGGTCCGGATCGCCCCGAGGAGCCGCGGCTCGAGACGATCTTTTTCGACAGGTGCTCGGGTTGGACCTCTCCCTCGACCGTCTCGACAAGCCGCCAGATCTCGTTTCCAAGTTCGCGGATGTTTCCGGGCCAGTCATAGGAGCTGAGGACCGAGAGAATTTCAGCGCTGAAGCGGAGGGCTTCACGGCGCCCCTTACGGCCGTGAATGCTGGCGAAGTGTTCGATCAGTGAGGGGATGTCTTCTCTTCTCTGCCGCAGAGATGGCAGGCGAATGGAGGCGACGTTGAGCCGGTAGTAGAGATCCTCGCGAAAGGTCTGTTCTGTGACCATCTTCTCGAGGTCTCGATTGGTCGCAGAGACCAGGCGGAAATCCACAGCTTGCGTCTGTAGAGCCCCAACCCGCCGAACAGTCTTTTCCTGCAGAACCCGCAGGAGTTTTTTCTGCAGGGAAGGCGCCATCTCGCTGACCTCGTCGAGAAAGAGTGTTCCGCGATGGGCTCGTTCAACCAGGCCGGGGCGGGCCATGGAGGCTCCGGTGAAGGCGCCCTTTTCGTGGCCAAAGATCTCTGCTTCGGCTAATTGCTCAGCGATGGCCCCGCAGTTCTCGCATACGAACGGCATCTTCTTTCGGCTGCCCAGGCGATGGATTGCGGCGGCTACGAGCTCTTTTCCAGTTCCGCTTTCCCCCCGGATGAGAACGGGGATGTCAGAATCGGCGACCTGCAGGATGGAGCGAAGGACGGCCTCCAGCTCGGCGCTTTGACCGATGATCTCCGGGAAGAGCCGCCGGAGCTCGCCAGCCGGGGTCTCTTCGGATGGGCTGTGGCTTCGCTGCCGGGCAGGGTGGAATTTTCCGGGGCCATCGAGCAGGACGGAGATGGACAGCAGCACGGAGATCCTGTCCTGATGCTCCCGGGTCCAGCTGGCGGTCTGTACCCGGGGGGCAGTGAAATAGAGCTCCCCGGTCCCGGCCTCTCGGAGGTCTATGCAGGCAGCGATCGGCCAGCGTTGATTGCCGGTGTGGGGAAGACGGCCGCCCTGGCAGTCAGGTAGTGGCCTGATCAGGGCTTCGGGGAGGGCCTTTCGGCCCCTGCCGCGAGCAACCCAGACCCTTGGGAGGCCGGGGGGGCTCAAAATGAGAAGGACCCCGTCGGCGCCGGCTGTCTCGACGAGGGCGTCGAGCACGTGCTCGGTAACCTGTTTGCCTGCTTGCTCGAATCCTTCCAGGAGTATATCCTCCCGAAGCGGGTTCGGTGGCGCAGTCGGAGGCTTTGAGAAGACGGAGCTTGCGGAGTGCAATGTCGATAGATCCTGATCTTGTGGCCTTGATTTCACGGATGCGGCCCCTCCGCCTGGCGGCGGTTTCGACGGCCGCGTTCGAGTCCGGTACATTATCTGGGCTGTTTTCCAATAGTCAAATTATTTCCTGAGATATAGAATGGCATTTGGTACTCACTGGGAATGGCGGGGGTTCGGGCTTCTCTCGGAAGCTCTCGATAAGGAGCTCAGGACGCTTCCGGCTCTGTTTCCGGATTCCCAGGTCGTGACGGATCGTTACCTCTGGTCTCCTGGCTGCGGGATCAATTTCAAGCTGCGCTTCGGTGACTTCAAGATCAAGCGCTGCCTCGAGGCGGTCGGCGGCGGAGTTTCAAGGTGGGTGGAGGATCCGGAAGAAAACTACAGCTTTCCCCTGGAAGCTGCGGTCTTTGACGAGGTTGCAGGGGCCCTGGGGGTTGGCTGTTCTCCGGCCGAGGCGCCGGTGGCTTCCGAGGAGGAACTCCTGGAGTTTCTCTGCGCCGCAGGCGCGGGTTTACGGGTGATCCCGGTAGCCAAGGAACGTTGGCAATATCGCGCTCCTCTGCACGGGGATGGGATTATTGAGCTGGCTGAGATTTCCGCGCCTGAAAAGATCATATCCGTGTCGGTAGAGCATGAGACCGAGGTCGGGGTTCGGGAAATCATGGCCGGCCTCGGGCTTCCAGGGGGCCTGGAATCGGTAAGCTATCTGGAGGCGCTGGAAGTCTGGGGGCAGGAAGGTACCTTCCTCAGTTGAAGAAGAATAGATTGCTGGGCATACTGGGCGCTCGCTTGTCCCTTGGTCTGTCCAGCCGGTTTCTACGGGTAATATCTTATGCGTGCGGATGTTGTTGAAAAGCTCCAGGCTCACTACGAGAAGGTCGCCGATCTTCAGATGCGTGATCTTTTTGAAGGCGATGAGGACAGGTTCACCGAGTTCTCCTGCAGCCTAGGCGACCTCCTTCTTGATTACTCCAAGAACAGGGTCACTCCCGAGACCATCTCGTTGCTGCTTGAACTGGCTGAAGAGTCCGGTGTTTATGAGAAACGGGCCGAGATGTTCAGCGGCCAGCGGATCAACTCAACCGAGGGTCGAGCGGTTTTGCACACGGCCCTTCGGAACAGGTCGGGACTGCCTGTTGAGGTCGAAGGGCAGCCTGGCGATGTCATGGAGGGTGTCGACAGGGTGCTTGCGCAGATGGGGACGTTTTGCGATGCCGTTCACAGCGGCGAGCGAAAGGGATATACGGACGCTGAATTTACCGACATCGTCAGCATCGGAATCGGCGGCTCAGCCCTGGGGCCGCTGATGGTGACCGAGGCCTTGAAACCCTACGCTCGGGCGGGCCTGAGGATCCATTTTGTATCGAATGTAGATGCGACGGATGTCGTTGAGACCTTGAAGGAACTCGATGCCGAATCGACGCTCTTCGTGGTGGTCTCGAAGACCTTCACGACCGAGGAGACACTGGCCAACGCCCTGAGCGCCCGGGCCTGGTTTCTCGAGAGGGTCGGAGATGTGGAGGCTGTTGAGAAGCATTTTGTCGCGGTCTCGGTGAACGAAGATGCCGTGACGGAGTTTGGTATCGATGCCGGCAATATGTTCGAGTTCTGGGATTGGGTTGGAGGCCGCTATTCGATCTGGGGCGCGGTAGGGCTGCCGATCGCTCTGTACGTTGGCATGGACAATTTCGAGTCCCTGCTGGCGGGAGCACACGACATGGATCTTCACTTCCAGCAGGCTGAGCCGGGGGAGAATATTCCGCTCCTGCTGGGGCTCCTCGGGGTCTGGTACAACAACTTCTTCGGGATGGAGACCCACGCGGTTCTTCCATATGACCAGTACCTGCGGTTTCTGCCCGACTACCTGCAGCAGCTTGACATGGAGAGCTGTGGCAAGTCGGTGACCGTCGCGGGTGAACCGGTCGATGGGGCTACCGGGATGATCATCTGGGGCGGCCCCGGAACCGATGGGCAGCATGCCTATTTTCAGCTTCTTCACCAGGGAACCCGGGTCGTTCCAGCCGACTTCATCGCCGCGGCCGAGAGCCAGAATCCCCTTGGCGAGCACCATCTGAAGCTGTTGGCCAATTTCTTCGCCCAGACGGAGGCTCTGATGCTCGGCAAGACGCGGGATGAGGCGCGCAAGGAGCTTCTGGTTGAGGTGGAGCGCGGCCGGCTGGCTTCTGAGGATGTCGACGACCTTGTCGGGCATAAGGAGTTTCCCGGGAACAGGCCGAGCAATTCAATCTTTGTCCGGCGTCTTGACCCCCGCACGCTGGGCGCCTTGCTGGCAATGTATGAGCACAAGGTCTTTGTCCAGGGCTGTATATGGGGAATCAATCCCTATGACCAGTGGGGGGTCGAATTGGGGAAGAGTCTTGCTTCCAGGGTGCTCGAGGAGCTCCGGGACGAGTCGACCGTCAGTTCCCATGACAGCTCAACCAATGGCCTGGTAAACCACTACAAGAAGCTCCGCCGTGAGCTCGACTGAGCCGCCTGGCACCGATCTGTCTGGGATTAAAGTACTTAGGGGGCGCCCCAGGTCCCTCTTTGCAACTGCAGGTGGAATCTCTACTTGGTGTCCGGTCGATTAATGTGAGAAACTATTGATGGGTTGGGGGGTTTAAGAAAACAGCTCCAGCAATGCAGTTCGGAGCCGATTTTTATCGAAGGTTGATTACCTATGCGGAAACCGGGAGCGATCTTTAATTTTCTGTGCGCCGTGCTCGCAGTCTTTGCGACTCTTGGGTTCACCAGCCGTCTTTTTGGCGAGGACTACAGTCCCCGCAGCGTTGCGGACGGGGTCGATCAAATCATCTCGGAGGCTTTAAAGGCTGAAAAGGTCGAGACGACAGCCCTTGTTTCTGATGAAGAGTTTCTTCGCCGGGTCAGTCTCGATCTTACCGGCAAGGTTCCCTCTCCCGATGAGTTGACACTCTTTACGCTCGATCCTGATCCCTCGAAGCGCTCATCGAGGACGTCCTCCCTGCTTGCCAGTGAAGACTATCCTGAAACCTGGGGGCGCTACTGGCGGGATGTCATCGCCTACAGGTCCCAGGACCAGCGCTTCGGTATTGTTCGCGAGCAGCTGCGCAGGTGGGTCCGGGACCAGCTCAAAGAGGACCGCGGCTGGGATGAGATTGCGGTCGATCTCCTGACTGCCAAAGGCGACATCAATACCAATGGCCAGACGGGCCTGGTGCTGGCCCAGATGGGTGAGGCCAACGAGTTGGCTGCTGAGACCTCAAGAATCTTTCTGGGTATCCAGTTGCAATGCGCGCAGTGCCATGACCATCCCTATGACCGCTGGAAGCGAGAAGAGTTTCACCAGCTTGCCGCCTTCTTCCCTCGCCTGCGGATTCGGCGCAAGGAAGGTACCGAAGCTAATCAACGCCAGTTCGAGATTGTTTCCACGGACAGCTCTGCCAGGAGCTTCCAGCGCCAGCAGGCCACCCAGGGAAGCTTTGCAAAACGTTACGGAGACCCGTCTACATGGGTTGAGCGCTACGATCGGAACTCTGATGGAACCGTCTCCTCGCGCGAGGTCCCCAGGGCTCTCTCAGGTCTCTTCGGGCGCGTTCTGCGGGCAGGGGACAAGGACAAGGACAGGCACCTGAGCGCGGGGGAAATCAAGGCGGTCGCCAGCATGGCGATGTCGGCCCCCCGAACCCGGGGTAGTGGTGAGCACTATATGCCGGATCTTGAAAATCCCCAGAGCCGCGGGACCCTGGTTCACCCGGAGTTCTTTGTTACCCGTAAAAGCCCCGGCGAGCGCATCGATGATGCCGACCGTCGTCAGGCCCTGGGTGGATTCCTCACCGGTAAGGATAACCCCTGGTTTGCTCGTGCCCTGGTCAACCGGGTCTGGAAAGAGCTGATGGGCAAGGGGTTCGTTGAGCCAGTCGATGACATGGGTCCCGACCGAGCCCCTGATTATCCCGAGGCGCTCGACCTGCTTGCAGAGGGCTGCCGCGAGAACGGATACAGCCTCAAGTGGCTGCTTTCAGCCATCACGTTGACAGAGACTTACCAGAGAAAGATCCGTGAGCCTTCTCCTTCGCCCGAGGCCCCCTCTTTTGCCGCGGTAACCTGCTCGAGGATGTCAGCAGGCAAGCTCTACAGGGCCATCGTCCGGGTCCTGGAATTGCGTCCGGACAGGTTTTCCGGTTCGTCCTCGCGCGGGCGCGGGTCGAGAAATTCTCTCGAGAGCAACTTCGAGAGAATTTTCGGTTTCGATCCCTCCACTCCTACGGAGGATGTGGCCGGGACGATTCCACAGGCTCTCTTCCTGATGAACTCTCCCATCATTACCCAGGCGATCCGTTCGAGTGGTGACACCATGCTGGGCCGCCTGCTCGGCTCCTATAAAGATGACCGGCTGGTCTTTGATGAATTGTACCTGAAGGTGCACAGCCGGCGTCCAAGCTCGAGGGAGTGGGAGATTTTCAGCAAGTACCGCAAGTCAGTTCCGGGTCGGGGGGAGGCGTTCGAAGACCTCCTCTGGAGCCTTGTGAACTCGACGGAATTCATCAGCGAGAGGTGATTCGATGGAAATGAACCCAGGACACGAGCAACACGAACAGGGCAGCGTATTTGCTGGGTTGAGTCGCCGAGGGTTCCTGGGCAGCGTGGGTGCCGCGGGTGTCGGTGCCGCCGCAGCCGGTTCTCTCGGGTTGCGTGACCTCGTTGCCTTGCGGGCTGAAGACCTTCAGAAAAAAGGCATGTCAGTCATTGTCCTGTGGATGCAGGGTGGTCCCAGCCAGTTCGAAACTTTTGACCCCAAGCCCGGCCATGACAATGGTGGTCCCACCGAGGCGATCAAGACAGCCGTGCGGGGTATCCGGATCGCGGAGCACTGGCCGCTGGTGGCTGAGCAGATGAAGGACATTGCCCTGGTCCGTTCAATGACGAACCGCGAGGGGAACCATCAGCGGGCCACCTACCAGCTGCACACGGGCTATGCCCCAACCGGCAGCGTAAAGCACCCCTCTCTTGGTTCGCTGATTTCAAAGGAAGTTGGCGATGCAAGCCACGACCTGCCCCAGTTTGTCGCCATCGGAAGCTCCCGGGGGCTCAGCGGTATTAGTGGGGGGTTCCTTGGGGTGGGCTACGATCCGTTCTCTGTCTCATCTCCGGACCGTCCCCCGGAAAATACAACGGTCTCTGCGGGGAACGCGCGCCTGGGCAGGGCTATCGGGTTGCTGAACAACCTCGAAGGAGAATTTGCCGGCTCGGGGGCGGCAGACAGGGTGAAGGAGCATCGCGCTCTGTACGCCAAGGCGCGAAAGCTTGCCACCAGTAAACAGCTCGAGGCCTTTAATGTCTCCGCTGAGTCAGAAAAAACCCGTGAGCTCTACGGCGATGGATCTTTCGGCAAGGGCTGCCTGCTGGCTCGCCGCCTTGTAGAGGCCGGTGTTACCTACATCGAGGTGCGTTCGAACGGCTGGGATACTCACAATGACAATTTTGAACGAATCAGCACCCTTGCCGGTGGTGTCGACCGCGGCTACGCGGCCCTGATTGCCGATCTGCGCGACAGGGGAATGCTCGACCGGACCCTGGTGCTCTGGATGGGGGAGTTTGGGCGAACTCCCCGCATCAACGGAAGGACTGGAAGGGATCACTACCCCCGGGTCTTCAACCTCGCAATCTCCGGCGGCGGCGTGAAGGGCGGGCAGGTAATTGGTTCGAGTACCGACGATGGCTCAAGTGTAAAGGACCGGCCCGTGAAGGTTGAAGATCTCTTCTCTTCAGTCTGCTACGCCCTGGATGTCGACACTGACAAGGAGCACAACAGCCCGTTGGGGCGCCCGCTCAAGATTGTCGACGGAGGCGAGACCGTAATGGAATTATTCAGTTGAATCTCGGGGGGTTCCTCGTGCTCTCGGCCTGGGACCCGCGACCAACCAGGAAGGTGAATAAGATGACCATGAGAATCATGCTCGCGGCGCTCGTAGTCGCTGGACTCTCCGCCGCTAGACTCCAGGCGGAGGATGGCAAGTCCGACCCGGCCGGTGTATTCAAGCGGCTCGATACGAATGGAGACGGCAAGCTCACGGCTGAGGAGGTGCCCGCGGACAAGCGGGAGTTTTTTGACCGGACCTTGAGGAGTGGAGATGCAGACGGTGATGGCGCCTTGAACGCCGCTGAGTTCGCTAAGGCCTTCTCATCCGGCAGGGACTCGGAGCGTGAACGAGATTCGCGCAGCGGAAGGCGTCCGGGATCATCCTCTGGCGGCCGCCCCGCCCCATACGCGGCGGATCTCATCAGGCGACTCGATAAGGATGGCGATGGCAAGATCTCCAGTGAAGAGCTGCCGCAGACCTACAGGGCGCGCCTGGGTGGAAGATTCGAGGAGTTCGACAAAAACAAGGATGGAGCTCTCAACCAGGAGGAGGTCGCCGCGATGCTCACGGCATCCAATAGCTCACGCAGGTCCTCCGGGACCCCGTCACGGGAGACCGACAGGCCGAGGCCTTCCAGTCGCGATGCCGCCCAGCCTTCGCAGGATGCGCTCTTCGCCATCCTCGACCGGGACCGGGATGGCAAGCTGAGCAGGCGGGAGCTGGAGGCCGCGGGTTCGATCCTCGCCCGGCTTGACAGGGACAAGGACGGCTCCGTTTCGAAGCGGGAAATCGCCGCGGCCGCCAGTGACAGAGCTCCCTCGAGCAGGTCTTCACGCGAGCGCTCCAGCCGTGAGCGGGACTCCAGGGGCGGTATCTCCAGCTATGCCCGCCGTCTCGACAAAAATGAAGATGGGAAGCTCACGAAGGATGAAGCCAGCGGGCCGATCAAGGAACGGTTCGACCGTCTCGATGAAGACGGCGACGGCATCCTCAAGATCGAGGATATCGAGAAGGCCTTCAGGCGGCCGAGGAGCCGCTCCCCGAAGGACAGCAAGGACTCCGATTCCCGCGAGAGTGACCGCAGGAAACGCTCCCCGAAGGATCGTAAAGATTCCGATTCCCCCGAGGATGGCGGCAAGGCCCGCCGGTCCTCCGGGCAAAGGGAGTCCTGAGTCTTCTGCCCGCGGCTGAAAAATCCGGCCGGCATCCGGTGGGATGCCGGCCGGATTTTTATATGCAGATGGGCGCCGCCCAGGCTGCTCTTTGGCTGAATCCTTGGTAAAATCAAGGCAACCCAGTGCGGGTGCGGCTTCCGCGCACGCCTTACTTTTTACAGGCAACTTCAGAGAGTCACCTAAATGACAGCTTCTTTTTTTGAAGAAACCGGCGTCAAGATCTCGCCATCGTTGATGTGCGCCGACCAGGCTAACCTCGCCGGCGAGGTGGCCAACCTCGAGGCTATTGGTGCTGACATGATCCATCTTG
Source organism: Planctomycetota bacterium (assembly GCA_003509045.1). GTDB lineage: Bacteria > Planctomycetota > UBA8108 > UBA8108 > UBA8108 > UBA8108. The sequence continues at coordinate 23,971 of DODI01000617.1, forward strand.
ACATCATGGATGCTCATTTTGCGCCCAACATGCCCATGGGACTCGGCGCGTTGAGTGACCTGCGTGGCCGTACTTCGCTGCCTTTTGACGTTCACCTGATGGTGGAGGACAACGACTGGTTTATTTCGCAACTCGCCGAGATCGGTGTGCAGCAGGTCGCTGTTCATGCTGAATCAGCCCGCCACCTTGATCGTACCCTCGGGCTCATCCGGGACATCGGGGCAGAGGCTGGAGTGGCCCTCAATCCCGCTACTCCTCTCGATATCCTCGAGCATGTCCTGGGGCGGCTCGACTTCGTGTTGCTGATGACTGTGAACCCGGGCTTTGCCGGGCAGAAGCTGGTCCCGTCGGCTTTTGAAAAGATTGCTGCCTGCCGGGATTTCCTGGCAGCCAGGGATACCAATGTCCCGATCAGCGTTGATGGCAATGTCAGCTTCGAGAATATTCCCCCGATGGTGGGGGCGGGAGCAGGCATCCTGGTGGCCGGCACCAGCAGTATTTATAATTCGGGCGGCGATATTGACGAGAACCGTCTCAAAACGGTTGCAGCGGTCGCCGAGGGCGTGGCGCTTGCAGCCGATGGAGCCGGGGATTCATGAGCCATCCCGGGGACTCCATGCAGGCACTCGTTCTCCATGGTGTTGGAGATCTTCGCCTCGATGATGTGCCGCGGCCGGTGCCTGGAGCAGGAGTGGATGAGCGTGGGGTCCTGGTAAGAATCGGTTTTTGTGGTGTCTGCGGGTCCGACATCCCCCGGATCTTCAGCAAGGGAACCTACAGCTTTCCGACTGTCTGCGGCCATGAGTTTGCCGGTACTGTGGAGGCCGTTGCCGATGGAGTTGAAGGATTTGTTCCCGGAGACAGGGTCGCGGTTTTCCCGCTTCTGTGGTGCGGTGATTGTGGTCCCTGCAGGGAGGAGAAATACGCCCAGTGCATCGACTACGACTACCTGGGCTCGCGTTGCGATGGAGCCTTCGCCGAATACGTTACGGCGCCGCCAGCCAATCTCGTGCCGATTCCCGATGGAGTTTCCCTCGAGGAGGCTGCAATGACCGAGCCGGCTGCCGTGGCTCTCCACGCAGTGCGCCGGGGTGGCGGTTGTGGCGAGGGGGAAACGGTTGCAATCTTCGGCATCGGCCCGATCGGCCTCATGGTTGCCCAGTGGGTCCGGGCCGCGGGCGCCTCAAGGATCCTGCTTTTTGACCTGGAGGAGGCCAAGCTCGAGCAGGCCAGGAGGATGGGCTTCGAGGAGGTCTTCGATTCAGGTGCAGCCGACCCGGTTAAGGTGGTTGGGAAATCTACGGCTGGTGAGGGAGTCAGCCTCACCTTTGATGGGGCCGGCGTCCCACAGACCCTTTTGCAGGCCATGGAGACGGTCTGCCGGGGGGGGAGGGTCGTCATGCTGGGCAATCCTTCCGGCGATGTGACCGTTCCCGCGGTGCTCATCTCTCAGCTGATGCGTCGCGAGGCCACCCTCCACGGAACCTGGAATTCACATTTTTCGGCCAGCGGGGGTGCCGACGACTGGCGTGATGTTCTCAGCGCCATGGCCACGGGAGACCTCGATCTCAAGCCGCTCATAACTCACCGGGTTCCCCTTGAGGGAGCGGTTGATGTGCTCGAGGGCATGAAAGACCGCCGGGAATTTTTCTCCAAGGTCCTGATCCAGCCGGCCCGCCGGGAAGACTGAGGGGGGACGCATTGAATCCCGAGAACCCGAAGCTCTCCCTGATCCTCGAGCTCCTTGATTGCGAGGGAATCTCCTACCGGCGTATCAGCCACGAGCCGACCCGTACCTCCGAAGACTCCGCTCGGGCGCGCGGTGAAGCCTTGGAGACAGGAGGGAAGGCGCTGTTGCTCAAGGCAGGTGAATGTTTCTTCGTATTTGTTCTCAGTGCCGCTCTCAAGCTGGATTCTCAAGCCGTCAAAAAACACCTTGGGGTAAAGTCGCTGCGCTTCGCCACTGCTGAAGAGCTGATGGAATTGACCGGGCTCGTGCCCGGCAGTGTTCCCCCGTTCGGGGAGCCGATTCTGCCTTTTTCGCTCTATGTCGACGAATCGATAGAGGCGAACGACAGGATCGCTTTCAATGCAGGCTCGCTCACCGATTCACTGGTCCTCAGCACTGCGGACTACCTGCGGGTTGCGGGTGGGGAGGTCTTCAGCTTTTCGGCCTGATCTGCGGAGCAGGTCGCGGTGGACGAAGCGGCCGCTCTCAGGTAACTTGTGCAACCTGTTGAGAAACTGAACTTTGTGTCCCGTGCGGGTTTTTTACCGATGAGCAGAGAACTCCCCAAGCAATACGATCCGGCCTCCGTCGAGGAGGAGATCTATTCGCGTTGGATCTCACGCAAGGCCTTCGCGGCTTCCCCGGACGATCGAGAGGAGCGCTATGTCATCATGATGCCCCTGCCGAACGTCACCGGGGCTCTTCACATGGGGCATGCCATGGACAACGTGATGCAGGATCTCCTGACCCGCTGGCACAGGATGAGGGGAGACAATACCCTCTGGATGGCGGGGACCGATCATGCGGGAATCGCCACCCAGGCCGTGGTTGAGAAGCGCCTGCTTGAGCTCGAGGGAAAGACCCGTCACGACATCGGCCGTGAGAAGCTGGTGGAGAGGATCTGGGAATGGAAGGACCAGTACCAGAAGCGCATCGTCTCCCAGCAGCAGAGTATGGGTTGCTCCTGTGATTGGGACCGGCAGCGTTTCACCATGGATTCCGTTTGCGAGCGAGCGGTGCGCCGGACCTTCTTCAATATGTTCAGCGACGGCCTGATCTATCGCGGCAACAGGCTGGTCAACTGGGATTGCCACCTGCAGACGGCCGTCAGTGATGATGAGATCTATCACGAGAAGGTCGCCGGTCATTTCTGGCACATCCGCTATCCGGTGATCGACCCGCAGCCGGGTGAGCCGGAGTTTGTCACGGTCGCCACCACGCGTCCGGAGACCATGCTGGGGGATACGGCGGTGGCCTGCCATCCCGATCCCGGGGGCAGTCTTGACGAGTTGCTGGCACGGACTCGTGAGAATCTTGCCGAAGCAGCGGATCGCGACCGGGAGGGGATAGAGGAACAGCTCGCGGGCCTCGAGGCCCGCCGTGAGAGTCACCTGCCCACGCTGCAGAAACTCACCGAGATGGCATCGGCTGGGAGGATGGTGATGCTTCCCCTGCTCGACAGGCCGATTCCCCTGGTCTGCGATGAGTGGGCCAAGCCGGAGCTCGGCAGCGGCTGCGTGAAGATCACCCCGGCCCATGATCCGAATGATTACGAGGTCTGGGGGCGGCATAAGGATGAGATTGACATTATCAATATCCTTGAAACAGATGGCTCGCTTGCTAAGTCGGCCGGATCCTACGCTGGTCTTGATCGCTATGAGGCGCGGAAAAAGGTGGTGGCCGATCTCGACGAGCTTGGATTGCTCGAGGCGGTGGAGGAGCGTGAGGTCGAGGTTGGGCACTCTGACCGTTCAAAGACACCAGCCGAGCCTTTCCTTTCGCGGCAGTGGTTCGTTCTGATGGGAGACACCCCCGATGGGGTGGTCTGCGGCAGGGGAACCGCTAGAGAATTCCGCACCCCCGGGCTTGCACAGGCTGCGATCGATGCTGTCGAGGGTGATTGGAAATCCGCCAGCGGCCGCAAGCTGGTATTCCATCCTGATGCGGTACGCTATGGCAGCACCTACGTGAACTGGCTGGCAGAGAAGAGGGACTGGTGCATCAGCCGCCAGCTTTGGTGGGGCCACCAGATCCCCATCTGGAGCGTTGAAGTTGAGGCCGCGGACCTCTCCTCCAGGGTTGACCAGCTTGGCGCCCTGCTTGGCAGGGACGATGTCTGCGTGAGGGTCGGATCGGCTGGCGGATCGAGCCAGCTGCTGACGGCTGGCGCCGACACGGACGCCATCTCCGGTAAGTTCGATGAGGAAACCCTGGAGCTCATGGTCTGTCCGCTGGGAGATGAAGGCGGCGCCGAACTCCAGGCTGAGCTCGGGGAGCTCGGTTTCGAACGTGCTCCCGATGTTCTCGATACATGGTTCTCGAGCGGCATCTGGCCGCACAGCACGCTTGGCTGGCCGGACCCCGCCACGGCCCGAGTCGAGGATGGACAGTCGCCCCTGGGTTCCATAGATGGAAACGAAGACTGTCTTTCGTATTACTATCCCGGCTCCTGCCTCGTTACCGGCAGAGACATCATCTCCCTCTGGGTTGCTCGCATGGCGCTCATGGGGCTCTACAATATCGGCGATCTTCCCTTCACCGACGTCTTTATTCACGCGACGATTCTCGATGGCAAGGGCGAGCGCATGAGCAAGTCCAAGGGCAACGGGATCGACCCGGTCGATATCATCGAGCGCTACGGAGCCGATGCGATGCGCTACGTGGTCTGCGAGCTGCAGACAGGGATGCAGGATATCCGACTGCCTGTCCAGGCGATCTCTCCTTTCTCGGGGAACACGGTGGATCTCGCGGCGGCCAAGCATGGCAGCAGCATCTTCACCTACATCTGCCCCGAATCCGGCAAGGAGTTTGATGTCCTGGGAACGATGGAAGACGTTCCAGCGGCCAAGCTCGTCAGTGACAGATTTGAGGTCGGCAGGAATTTCTGCAACAAGCTCCTCAACGCCGCCCGCTTCGCGCTGATGAATCTAGAGGGAGTCTCTTTCGAGCCCCGCGAGCTCGAGGATCTCGCGGTCGAGGACCGCTGGCTCCTCTCGCGGCTCGCGCTCGCGATCGAGGCTGTGGATGAACAGCTCGAATCCTACAGCCCCGCGGCGGCGATCTCCCTGGCGAGGGAGTTCTTCTGGTCGGAGCTCTGCGACTGGTACCTCGAGTTTATCAAGCCAAGAATGAGGGGCGCCGAGAAGGCTCCGCTGGCCCGCCAGGTGCTCGCGGTCGCTCTTGACCAGGTGCTTCGGCTCCTGCATCCATTTGTTCCGTTCATCACCGAGTTTCTCTGGGAGAGGCTGGGTGAGGAGGCTCCTGAACGGGGAATCGGTGATCGGCTCGGCGTTCCTGAGCTGCTGGTTCATGCGCCGTGGCCGCAGGCTGCCACTGGCTGGAGGGACCAGGACCTCGAGAAACGCTTCGAGCTTCTGCAGGAGATCATCAGGGCTATTCGGGATATTCGAAGCAAGAATGAGATTCCGCTCGCGGACAAGCTTCCCGTTCGAATCCGGGCGGATGAGAGCCGCCGCGAGCAGCTTGAGCCGCTTGCTGACCTGCTGGTCCATATGGGTGTCCTCGAGTCTCTCGAGATCGCCGGAGATGTAGAGAGGACAGCCGATTCGGCTGTCGCTGTCGTTAGGGATGTCGACATCTACATTCCAGGAGCGATTGATATGGAGAAGGAGAGGGCTCGGCTCCTGAAGCAGCGAGACCAGCTCAGCGGGCGCGTCGAGGGCGCGAAGAAAAAATTAGCCAATGAAAATTTTGTCAGCAAGGCCAGTCCAGATGTGGTCGAGCGAGAGCGCGAGAGATTGATCGAACTCGAGGCGGAGCTCGATAAGGTCGAGGCAAATCTATGCTCCCTCGATTAAGCTTTCTTGCCTGCCGGGGTTCTTTGCGTCTAACCTGAACGGCAGTCATTTTTCCCGGCGGTCTGCCGCCGGGGTTCCCGGGACTG
>DODI01000348.1:0-5644 GCA_003509045.1 Planctomycetota bacterium
CGGATAAGCCCCCTGGAGGAGACCGCCACGGTATCGCCAACAGGCTCATAGACCGCGAGCTCGCTCACATCTCTCCTCGTTCCATCAGAAAAGACCGCGTGGACACGGACCTGCAGCTCAGCCGCCGGGTCGACAAGAACCTCGAGCTCCTTACCCGGGCTGACCTCCAGCCGCTCGAGCTTCGCTGAGCGGGAGTCCGGGCCGGGAGCGCCTGAACGAATCCAGTTCCTGAGGATTTCAAAAGGAGCGTCTCCCGCTCTGAAACGCCTCCCGCCTTCGTGGGGAACCTCCGCGGCAGGCTTGAGAAGTATGAGGCTCTTTTCGGGTATCACCCGGTCGACACGGCGCCCCCGGGGCCCCCGCGTAAGAGCCACGTAGTCCAGGGCCGGGTCCTGGCCGCGCAGCGAGAGCTTGAACCCCCCCTTGCCGCTGCGGTTACCGTGGCAGGTCCCCTGATTGCAGCCGGCCTTGGAGAGGACGGCCATGACGTCATTAGAAAAATCGACGGGCCCTGCATCAGCCCCGCGGAGGGAGGCTCCGCCAGGCTGCGACCATCCCCATACGGCCCCCATGAACAGGAAAAGAATTTGGTTTCGCATCGTCGTGCTCACTCGCGCCTTGGGACATCAACCGGTCCTCACAGGCCAGGAGGCAGGTCTCCATGGCCGCCCCGGTCACCCGGACATCTGACGCTCTCTATTATAGTTAGACCCCGCCCGGTAACAACCGGATAGGTTTGCCTGCAGCAACAAGAGCAGCTAACCTAAGCGCCGCTTGAAAAAAAACCACACCCTCCTATTCACCCAGAAGCCGGGACGCACGATCCTCGCCATGGCGCTACCGGTGCTTGGCACAGCCATTGCAGAGCCGCTGACATCCCTGGCTGATACCTGCTTCCTGGCCCGGCTCGGCTCCACGCCCCTGGCCTCACTCGGAATCGCCACCACCATCCTCTCGGGCTCCTTCTGGGTCCTGAACTTCATCGGCGTCGGGATCCAGACCCTCGCCGCCAGCGCCGAAGGCGAAGGTGACAGGGATCTCCTGCAGAAGCGCGGCGCAACAGCGCTGCTCATGGCCGGCCTGCTGAGCATCATCATGGCAGCCCTGCTGCCCTTTCTCGACACGATCGCCGAGCTGATGGGAGCCTCCGGAGAGCTGCAGGCGACGACAGTAGAATACATGCGCATTCGTCTGCTTGGAGCCCCCGCCGTCCTGGTGGGTTTCGCTGCCTTTGGCATCCTGCGCGGCATCCAGGACATGCGGACACCCCTGTACATCTCGGCGGGGATCAACGCCCTCAACATCATCCTGGACCCACTGATGATCTTCGGCATGGGTCCCTTCCCCGAAATGGGGGTCGCCGGAGCGGCCTGGGCCAGCGTGATCAGCCAGTGGCTTGGCCTCGCCTGGGCCTTTACGGCTGTGCGGAAAAAGATCGGCTTCCGCCCTGCCCTCCACCGGCCCACCCTGATGTATCTGCTCTCTACGGGAAGAGACATGTTCATCCGTACAGGATCGCTGAACGTCTTTCTCGCTCTCGCAACCCGCACGGCCACGCTTGCCGGCGACCAGACAGCCGCCGCCCACCAGGCCGTACGGCAGGTGTGGTTTTTCACCGCCCTGCTGCTGGACGCCTACGCAGTCGTCGGCCAGAGCCTGGTGGCCTATTTTCTCGGAAAGGGAGACCGCGCCATGGCGAAGAAGGCGGCAGCCTTCACCATAGGCTGGAGCATCGTAAGCGGCTTCTTCATGACCGGTGTTCTGCTGGCAATCAAGGGGCCGGCCTCTGCCCTGTTGATGCCGCCGGACGCGTTAAAGCTAGTCTCCGGAGCCTGGATCATCAGCTCCCTTTGCCAGCCGCTCAATGCCCTTTGCTTCGCCACGGATGGCGTCCACTGGGGAACAGGCGACTACGGCTTCATGAGAAACGCCGTTGTCGTATCCACCGCGGCCGGCATCGCCGGACTCTACCTGGTCGACCCCGAAGGCCCTGACTGCCTGGCCCTGATCTGGCTCGTCTGCGTCGGAACGATCATCTCCCGTGGAATTCTGGGGCTCCCGAGAATCTGGCCGGGCTTCGGCCGGGCGCCGCTGCGCGCGCGGCGTGACACCTGATGCATTTACTCCTCATTTTCTGGACAGGACATCCTCTCTGTGGTCCGATGATTTTCGGATGGTCCCGACGGCCTCTGGAGGACAAGATCGCTTCATGATTACAGGCAACCCGGCAGATTCGATAGCAAGTACCCGCAGGAGCTTCCTGGCCACCTCGGCAAGCGGACTGGGAACGCTCGGGCTTGCCCACCTGCTCCAGGAACAGGGGCTGCTTGGCGCTGAGGGAGAGGGCGGCCTGCCCGCATCTCCCCTGGCCCCCCGGCTGCCGCACTTCGCTCCCAGAGCCAAGAACATCATCTTCCTGTTCATGGCCGGAGCCCCGAGCCAGCTCGACCTCTTCGACCCCAAGCCCAAGCTTGATCAGCTGCACGGCAAGCCCCTCCCTGAATCGATGACGAAGGATGTCCGTTTCGCCTTTATCAAGAAGAAGACCGCCGTGCTGATGCGAAGCCCCCGCAAGTTCACTCGCCACGGTCAATGCGGAATGGAGCTCTCGGATTTCCTCCCGCACATCGGCAGCTGCGCCGACGACATAGCACTGGTCAGATCCATCTACTCCGAACAGTTCAACCATCATCCGGGCCAGCTCATGATGAACACCGGAGTGGCACGGTTTGGAAACCCCAGCGTTGGTTCCTGGCTTAATTACGGACTCGGCTCGGAATCGAAAAACCTTCCCGGCTACGTGGTCCTCACCGCCGGGAGAGGTTCTAGCGGGGGGACCTCGAACTGGACCAGCGGCTTCCTTCCTTCCGCCTACGCGGGGGTCCTCTTCCGAAGCAAGGGCGAGCCGATCCTGAATCTCGACAACCCCCCCGGCCTGGGCCCGGACCTCCAGCGCGCCAGCCTCGACGCCCTGAGAGATCTCAACAGCAGGCGCTACGCGGAAACGCTCGACCCTGAGATCCAGAGCCGTATCGCTTCCTACGAGCTAGCCTTCCGCATGCAGAAATCCGCTCCCGAGCTCATCGATCTTCGGGACGAAACCAGGTCGACCCTGGACATGTATGGAGTCGGCAGGAAGGACCTTCCAAACGCCGGTCGAGGCGGCGGAAAGAACGTCTTTTCGAACTTCTCTACCAACTGTCTGCTGGCTCGGCGCATGGTCGAACGAGGCGTCCGATTCGTCAATATTTACCACGCTTCCTGGGATCACCACAGCAACCTGGAAAAAGAGCTCCGCTACAATGCAACCATGGCGGACCAGCCCGTAGCCGCGCTCATCAAGGATCTCAAGCAGCGGGGTCTTCTCGATGACACCCTGGTGGTCTGGGGGTCTGAATTCGGAAGGACCCCTCTTGGAGAAAACCGCGGCGGGCGCTCAGCTAATACCGGACGTGATCACCACCCCTTCAGCTTCAGCATCTTCATGGCCGGCGGAGGAATTCGCGGCGGGCAGGTCATTGGCGAAACAGATGAGGTCGGCTGGCACGCGATCAAGGACCGGATGCACATCAACGACTTCCATGCAACCCTCCTGCATCTTTTCGGGTTCGACCACGAGCGGCTCACCTATCGTTTCAAGGGACGCGACTTCCGCCTGACTGATGTTGCCGGCAAGGTCGCGAACAAGCTCATCTCCTGACCCCGGAGAAGGTATCACCATGGGACCAACTCACCTCCAACTGGCTATGGCCCGGGCCGCATCGGCGGCGCTGCTGCTTTGTCTCCTCTGCCTTACAGGCTCCGCCGCTGAGCTGACAGCAAAGACCTCCGCCCTGGTGGACAAGGCCATGACGGAGGAGATGGGAAAACAAGCGCTTGTCGGAGCGGCCCTCGGAGTCATCGTGGATGGAGAGATCGCCTACCTGAAAGGATACGGCCTGGCTGACCGGGAGGCCGCGGTGCCCGTCACCCGCAAGACACTCTTTCGCTGGGCCTCGATCTCCAAGTCCGTGACCTCAGTCGCAGCGATGCAGCTTTACGAGAAGGGGCTGCTCGACCTGGGCAAAGACGTCCGGACCTACGTCCCTGAGTTCCCCGACAAGAAGGCCCTCATCACCCCCCGCGACCTTCTCTGTCACCAGGGCGGAATTGTGCATTACACCAATGGAGAGCTGATCCGAACCCAGCGGGAATACGAAACGGAGAATCCCTTCGAGAGCGTGATCCTGGCGCTTGACACCTTCAAGGAGTCACCGCTCGTCAACCAGCCCGGCGAGAAGTTCTCCTATACGACTCATGGCTTTATCCTCCTCAGCGCGGCGATCGAGAGGGCTGGCAAGGAGAAGTTCGCCTCGCAGGTCAGAAATCGGATTATCCTGCCGCTGGGAATGACAACCATGCGACCTGACTACCAGTGGAAAACCATTCCCAACAGGGCCGTGGGCTATCTCAGAAAGAAGGGAAAGGTGATCCCCTCCACGAATACCGACGTCAGCTGGAAGCTCGCAGGAGGAGGCTATCTCTCCAATATTGACGACCTGGCGATCTTTGCCAGGGCCCTCATCCACGGCAAGCTGGTCAAGCCGGAAACCGAACAGCTCATGTGGACGCCGCAAAAACTGAAGAGCTCAAAGCCCACCACCTACGCCTACGGCTTCAGCATAAATGGCATGGGAACTGAGCTGCAGGTGGCTCACAACGGCGCCCAGGAAAAGACCCGCACGCGGATGGTCATCTTTCCGCGAAAACGCTTTGGAGTGGTGGTCATGTCGAACTCAGAGCACTGCAACTCCAGAAAGCTCGCGGGCGCCATTGTCGACACCTTCCCGCAGCTCGCCGGGAAAACATCGGGAAAGACCAGCCGACTTGAATCTGGCAACAGGCTTTTTCAAAAGCGAAGCGAGACGCTCTGCGCCAGGGCTCTCCGCCCAAGCGACCGGCCATGACCGGCGCCTCAACCCAAAGCCCCAACCTGCCCGCGGCCTTTTCCTGGCTTGAAACGAACCCTTTTTTCCAGGCTGGGCTCCAGGGATATTCGGACGCGGCCATGCGCATCATCTCGAGGAGGCACGGCAGCCCCTACTGCGTGACGGAGGCCATGCCCGACCAATTTCTGGTCAACGGGGGCAAGGGCCTGAAGGCCGCTGAGCTGGACCCGGAGGATCACCCCATCGCCGGACAGCTCATGGGTTCCGATCCGCTCAACATGGCGAAGGCCGCCAGGGTTCTTATAGAGCTCGGCTATGACGTCATCGATCTCAACATGGCCTGCCCGGTCAAGAGACTCCGCAAGAATATACGGGGAGGACATCTCCTCAACAGACCTGAAGATGCCATAGCGATCATCCGGGAGATTAGGCAGGCTGTCGGATCCTCCGTCCCGCTGACGATCAAGCTCAGACGGGGCTTTGATGACGAACAAGCCTCCGAGAAAGCCTTCATCCAGATCCTGGAGGAAGCCATCGAGCAGGAATGTTTCGCGGTCACCGTACACGGCCGCACCGTTCGGCAGAAATACGAAGGCCCCTCGCGGTGGAGCTTTCTCGCTGAGCTTACCAGGCGCTACCCGCACTTCAGGATCATGGGCTCAGGCGACATCTTTTCCCCTGAATCGATCTTCGACATGATCTCAGAGACCGGGGTC
>DODI01000181.1:0-4330 GCA_003509045.1 Planctomycetota bacterium
CTTTTCGAGCTTGTAGAAAAAACAAGGGGGCTCGAGGGCCGCCTGGATGCCGACACGGTCTACTCGGCAAAATCAGCCGAGGCCGCGCTGCTCGCCGCCGGAAGCCTCCTCTCAGCCACAGAGGTCTGCTACGGAGGTGAATACCCAGCCGCCTTCTGTCTTGTCCGTCCCCCCGGACACCATGCGACCCCCGCTCGAGCCATGGGGTTCTGCCTGTTCAACTCGGTGGCCATCGCCGCGCGCCACCTGCAGCAGATGGGATGCAAAAAGATCCTCATCGTCGACTGGGATGTGCATCACGGAAATGGAACCCAGGACATCTTCTATTCTGACCCCACCGTTTTCTATTACTCTCTACACCAGTCACCGCTCTACCCGGGCACGGGGGCAGCGAAAGAAACGGGAGAGGGAGACGGCAAGGGAACGACCCTGAACCGGCCGCTGGCCGCGGGGTTCCAGGCCGAGCCCTACCGCAGAATATTCCGGCGCGACCTGGACTCGATCTTCGATGGTTTCTCGCCGGACTTCGTTCTCATCAGCGCGGGCTTTGACTCGCACGCAGATGACCCCCTCGGCGGCCTTACGCTGCGCAAAAACGACTTCGCCTGGATGACCCGCGAGGTGGGAAGAAGGGTTCCTCCCGGCCGGCTGGTCAGTGTCCTGGAGGGAGGCTACAACATCGAGGCCCTCTCACGCTGCGTGGTAGCGCATGTTGAGGCGCTCATCTCCTGAGCTCAGGCCATAGCCCGCCTGGCGGGGCAGGGCATACAGGAGGTGAATTAAATGATAGGATTTCTTCAGACTCCGACGCCGGAGCGGTCTCCGGAAGCTAGCGGGTTCTTCTCTTTCGTGCTGCTGAAAGGTTCATTATGAAGCTGCCTGTCCTTATCCAGGCCATCTTCCTGCTCGCTCTTCTGCCGCCAGCCGGCTGCGCACCGCCATCGTCCGAACCCGAAAAAGGCGGCGAACCGGCAAAGGTGGCTCCCAGCAAGACAGTCCCGGCTCCTGAAAAAACTGAACCCGCCAACCCTCCTGCTGAACCGGTACCGGCTGAGAAACCGGAAAAAGAGCCGAAGCCAGCCATCTCCAGCGCAATCGAAAGCCTCACTGGCAGCCTCGGCTACAACCTCGATGGACAGGAGGAGGGAGATCCGAAAGCCGAGCTTGAAAAAGGGCTCAGCCTCCAGAAGAAGGGCCACTACACCAGGGCGCTCGAAGTCCTGGGCGGCGCGGTCGAGATGAAAGCCCCGAATGCCCTGCGAGCGGAAGTTCTGCTCGAGCTGGCGGAAACCTATTTCCGCCGCGGCAAGGATGCCAGGGAAGAATCTCTCGAGCCCGGAGAGGTCGTGGAAGACCCCGGCTCGAACCTCGAGACCAGCGCGGTCCTCTTCCGCGAAGTCGTCAATCGCTACAAAGGCGAGCTGGACTTCTCCTCACAGGCGGCCTACATGACAGGCTCGTGCTACCTCCTTCTGGGCGACCACCGACGCGGGCTGGCCGCCTACAAATCGGCCTTTGAAAATTTCCCGCGCACCTCGAAATACCGCTCCAAGGCGCTGGAGCGGGCGGGGATCTGTAACGCGGGAATCGGGGATCATGTCCAGGCGAAGGCTTTCTTCAACAAGTACCTCAGGGACTTCGGGAATGATCCGAAATACTCGTCAACCGCGAAAAAGATCCGCACCCGGTATCTCAACGAGCTGGGCCTGGTTGGACGTCCGGCTCCGCCTCTCAACGCAACTCGGTGGCTCAAAGGCGTAGTCGACGGCGGGCTTGAATCTCTCCGGGGAGAGGTCATTGTCCTGACCTTCTTCTCCACCTGGTGCAATCACTGCAAGAGCGAGCTCCCGCAGATGCGGCGTGACGTGGAAAAATGGTCGGATAAGGGAGTGGTCTTCATCGGTATCGCCAACCCGAGCGACCCCAAGGGAACCTCGCCAGTTGAAATCTATGTCGAGACGAACAAGGTCCCCTTCCTGGATGTCGCTCTAGATGAGGGAGGACGCAGCTGGCGCCCCTACAGGGTCAGCGGCCTGCCCGCCGCGGTTGTCATCGACCAAAAAGGAATCGTGCGCTGGCGAGGGCACTATACCTTCATGGGACACACCCTCCTCGAGACTCTCCTGGCTGAATAAAACGAGAGCCGGCCCTTCGGCCAGACTAACACAAACCCTTTGATTTAATGTGTTTTGCGGTAAAATAGAATCTTGTCTGAAACCCTTCCCCACCAGTCTGAGCTGATGGGGCAAACGGGTAGGAGCCCCAGGGGGACAACTGGTAGCCGCCTGTTGGCCGAGTGTTAGGGACCTGGCTCGTTTCCAGGCCTGAGAAAGCCAACCATCTCTTCATTCCTGTCAATTCCACAATCATCTTCGCTCCTTAATAATCTCATATGAACAGTCATAACAGGTTGATCCTGAAACTCATATTGGCCCTGCTGACCGCGGCTGTTTCGCTTTCCAACGCCTGCGGGTCCGCCCTGGCTGTAGACTGCAATCGTAATGGGGTCGATGACCAGGTTGACATCTCAGGAGCCGCCAGCGCTGACTGCAACGAAAACGGCATACCGGATGAATGCGAATTCGCTCCGCTGCAGTTCGGACTTCGAGAGCAGGCTCTCAGCGTCGAGCGCTTTCCCAGGGCGCTCACCTCGGGAGATTTCGATGGAGATGGGGACAACGACCTCGTCACCGCGAACAAGAACGCCGACACCAGCTCAACTCTCTCGCTGCTCAACAACCAGGGCGAGGGCGTCTTCACCAGGACAGACATCCCCGCCGGTGTCCGGGCCAGCTCCATCGAATCCGCCGATCTCGACGAAGACGGTGATCTCGACCTGGTCACAGCGAACTTCTTCACCATCGAGCTCTTCTGGAATGACGGTAGCGGAGTTTTTTCCGAGCCCGTAAGTCTCGAGGTGAACCGAGCCACCCGGTTTGTCACCACAGGAGATCTCAATGAAGACGGGCGGCTTGACCTCCTCTACACCAATACGAGCAACGACGACGTCACCTTCAGGCTGAACACGGGCGCCGGAACCTTCGCCGAGGGCGTCAGCATAACCGTCGGCGACTATCCGACCGCTGCCAAGATCGCAGACTTCAACGGCGATGGACTCATGGATATCCTGGCGCTCAACAGCCGCTCCGACAACGCCACGCTGATCGTCGGGAATGGAGATGGAACCTTCGCGGAACCGCAGAACTTCCCGATCGGTTCGCGGATACCATCCCAGATGGCGATAGCGGATCTAGATGGAGACGGCGATCTCGACCTCGCCACGAGCAATATGGAATCGGTCTCGATCCTCCACAATGATGGAAGCGGCAACATGACCCTGGCCGACAACTTTCCAGCCCGGCCCACCCAGATTCAGGCCCGGGACATCGATGGAGATGGCGACCCCGAGGTCGTCTTTGGAGGACGGGATGCGATGGTCTCAGTCCTCACCAATGCCAGCGGCGCCTTCCTTGCCGAGCCCGTCACCTTCGCGGTGGAATTCGCGCCCGGGCTTCTGACCATCTGCGACCTGGATAACGACGGCGACCCCGAGCTGGTAACGGCCTTCGAGCGCTTCACCAGTGTAGGAATCCTCTGGAACAGGGACCAGGGCGCGATCGCCCTCGACCCGGTCCGTGTCGATATGGGACCGGCTCCCCATGCCGCCACGATCGGTGATTTTGATAATAATGGAACGCTTGATGTCGCCACAGGAGATGGAAATGGACGCTCGATCACGATCTTCCTGAACTCGGACGGAACCATGCGGCCGCGCCGGACGGTCCAGGCGGGCGAATACCTCAACACGATCGACAGCGGCGATTTTGATGGAGATGGTGATCTGGACCTCGTAACCGGGGCGATGCAGAGCGCCCATATGCAGGTATTTCTCAACCAGGGAGGCGCGGCCTTCCGCAGGACAGGTCGACTGACCACCGGCGTGAGGCCGTTCCAGGTACAGGTCGCCGAGCTCAATGGCGACCTGTTCCCCGAGGTCGTCAGCGCCAACGAAGGCTCTGGAACCATAACCGTCTGGATCAACCGGGCCGATGGAAACGGAAGCTTCATTGGCCGACGCGATTATCAGGTCGGACGCCAACCGGCCTGCAGCGACGCGGTAGACCTCAACGGAGATGGATCCAACGACCTGGTGGTCTCCAATCGCGGCTCACGAAATATTTCCGTTCTGCTCAACCAGGGCAACGGCATCTTCGGCGCCGCCACGGAGGTTCCTGTCGATGGCGCTCCCTACTACGTCGCAGGGGGAGACATGAATCGTGATGGAAGGATGAATCTCGTCGTCGCCAACCCCTCGAGCCGGTCCATCATC
>DODI01000620.1:0-2754 GCA_003509045.1 Planctomycetota bacterium
GCCATGTGCATCCAGTAGCGGTAATAGGTCGCGGTGCGCCAATCCCCGGGGATGTTGCCGCGCAGCATCTCGCTGAAGCTCCGGCCCTGCATATAGGCCGGCGTCTTGACTCCGGCCAGGGCGAGGATCGTCGGCGCGAAGTCCGTGTTGTTCACCAGCTCGTTGTTGCGGCTGCCGGCCTTGATCATCGATGGGTAGCGCACCAGGAGCGGCATCCTCATCGACTCCTCGTACATCCAGCGCTTGTCGATATAGTCGTGCTCGCCGAGCATGAAGCCCTGGTCGCCGGTGTAGATGATCACCGTCTTGTCCATCAGCCCCTCGGCCTCGAGGTACCTGAACAGCCTCCCGACATTGTCATCCACTCCCTTGACGCAGCGCAGGTAGCGCTTGAGATAACGCTGGTAGGCGAGCTTCGTGTATTCCCGGTCGCCAAGCGACGGGTCCACCTTCATATGCTTCCCCATATTGCGCTTGATATGGCGTTTAGAAACGCTGGTGCCGATTTCACGCAGGAGGCTGTCGTTCACCCCCCGGGTGGCCACCGACCCGTGATTTCCACGCTCGTAGAGGCTCTCGGGTTCAGGAATCTCGACATCCTCCAGGTATGTATCGTAGCGCCGGGCGTTGTCAAACATATCGTGCGGAGCCTTGAAATGGTGCATGAGGAAGAAGGGCTTGCTCTTGTCCCTTGCCCGCAGCCAGGCGAGCGAGCTGTCGGTGATGGCGTCGGATGAGTGCTGGCCCTTGTGGGAAACTGTATTCTTCGGCCACTTCGCCTTGCCCTGGACCCTGAAGATAGGGTCGTGATATTTACCCTGCCCCGGCAGAACCTTGTAATAGTCAAAGGCCGCCGGCTCCTCCTTGAGATGCCATTTGCCGACCATGGCGGTCAGGTAGCCGGCCTGGCGCATGAGCGTTGGCAGGAATTGCCGAGCCGGCGGGATCCTGCCCCGGAGCGTCAGCACCCCGTTAGCCTGGCTGTACTGCCCGGTGATGATCGAGGCCCGGCTCGGGGTGCAGATGGAGTTATTGCAGAAGCAGTTTTCAAAGAGCATCCCCTCCTTCGCCAGCCGGTCGATCACCGGGGTCGGATTGAGCTTCGCCAGCCTGGAGCCGTAGGCCCCGAAGGCCTGCGAGGTGTGGTCGTCGCTCATGATGAAAAGAACATTGGGACGTTCCAGCGCTCCAGACACGGCAGAGTTCGAGCCGGCAAAGACGAACGCCAGTAAAAAATAGAGGGGGCGGAATCTGGTCATGGCTTTCATTTCATTCACCTGGCGAGGCGGCGTCATTCTCCTTCCGCCGGTTCTGTCTGTTTCCTGTTCTTCTTATTCTTCTTCCGGTTCTTCCTGTTTTCGCCACCGCCTTTGACTTTGCCTCCTCTGGAGGCCTTGAACCATTGCTCCCACAAGGCCGCCATCTCCTGTGCGCGGCTGGCGAACTTACCGGAGAGGTCAACCAGCTCGGTACGATCCTTGTCCATATTGTAGAGCTCCCAGGGCCCCTTGCCCGCCCAGGAGAGCTTCCACTTGCCGCTTCGAACTGCCCGGTTGCTGCTGAAGTGAAAGAAGACCGGGTCGGTCGCCTCGCGCGTCCCTCCCCTGAAGATGGGTGCCAGCGAGCTCCCCCTCATCGGCAAGACCTTCTGCCCGCGGCTGTTGGTTTTCGGGTATTTCGCTCCCGCGACCTCCAGGCAGGTGGCCATGAGATCGGTGATATGCCCCATCGCATGGGTGACGTTTCCACCCTTGCTGATCACCCGGGGCCAGTGAACGATCAATGGGGTCGAGATTCCGCCCTCGTGCTGGTTCTGCTTGTAGAGGCGAAACGGTGTATTGCTGAGGTTGGCCCAGGGCTTGTGATAGGTAATGTAGGACTCGGGGGTGTGCCCGGGAACATCACGTTTCGTTTTCGTACGCTGGAATGGACACCCCCCATTGTCACTGAGGAACATGAAGAGGGTGTTCTCCGATGCGCCAAGGGAGTCGATCTTCTTCATCAGCCTGCCGATGTTCTGGTCTACCCGGTCGATCATGGCGGCGTAGACCTCCATCGTATAGGCCTCCCATTTGCGGTCCTTCTCGCTGAGAGAATCCCAGGAAGGAACGTCCTTCGGACGAGGGGTCAGTGGCCAGTCTCCGCCGAGAAGTCCAAGCTCCTTCACTCTCTTGTACCTCCGGCGACGCAGGACGTCCCAGCCTTCGGAAAACCTCCCGCGATACTTCGCGATGTCCTCCTTGTGAGCCATCAGGGGATAGTGCGGCGCGTTATAGGCGATATAGAGAAAGAATGGCTTCTTGCTGTCCTTCGTCTCCTCGAGAAATTGAATCGCGTAGTCGGTATTCGCATCGGTCGTGTAGAAGCCTTCCTTCGGTACCTTGAAGGTCTCCCTGTCCAGGCGGAAGGTATTGTCGCCATGAAAAAAATTGGTCGCCCCGCTCAGATGTCCGAAATAACGACTGAAACCCACGTCGACAGGATGGCTCTGGAGATGCCACTTTCCAGTCATCAGCGTTGTATAGCCGGCGCCGCCAAGCGCCTCAGCGATGGTCGCGCTGCCGGAGAAATTCATACCCGCCTCGGTAAAATAGCGCCCGGTCAACAGCATGCTGCGTGACTGGGAACACTTGGCGCCATTGTAGAACTGGCTGAAGCGCAGACCGGAAGACGCGAGCCTGTCAAGATTCGGGGTGTCGACCTCCCCTCCATAACACCCGAGATCTGAAAAGCCCATATCATCGACCATGATCA
>DODI01000211.1:0-9652 GCA_003509045.1 Planctomycetota bacterium
CATTTCATCCTGAAGTTCGATTCCGCGGAAACCGGCAAGCAGGCGGAGATGTTCCTCGATCCCTTTCACGGCGGCCGCCTGCTCAATGTCAGGGAGTGTGTCGAGCTGCTCGAATCAAGCGGCGAGAGCTTTCGGGATGAGCTTCTCGAGGCTGTAGACGACCGGGTGATTCTCTGCCGAATGCTTGGCAATCTGCTCAATGTCTACCATGGCGGCAGCGACAGGCGGCGCATGAACCGGGTTGCTGCGATGCTCAAGCTTCTGCAGGACCCGCGCGATTGAGGGCGGCCGGAGGGCCGTCGCCTCAGATCTCGAAGGTCTCAGGTCCCTTGGGGAAGCTCGTCAGGTTGTGGTGCCCATCCTCGGTAACAACCAGGAGATCCTCGATGCGAACTCCGCCGACGCCGGGGTAGTAGAGCCCGGGCTCGATGGTGATAACGTGGCCAGTCTTGAGCTCGTGGCCGACTTTTCCAAGTCTCGGGTTCTCGTGGATATCGAGTCCTACACCGTGGCCCGTTCCATGGAAGAAGCCCACCTTGCTGCCGTTGCGCTCCTCGGTCTTGTTCCCGCGGGCTTCAAAGAGCTTGACGATACCCTGGTGGATCTCTTTTCCGCAGGCGCCGTCCCTGAGCTCCTTGATGGCGCCATCCTGGGCATCGAATACGTCCTGGTAGAGCTTCCTGGCCTCATCGGAGGCCTTGCCCCGGACCACTGTACGTGTCATGTCGCCCCAGTAGCGGGTCTCTTCCGACTGGGGAAAGATGTCGATAATGATCGTCTGGTTGGCGGGTATGGGACCCGTGCCGCGGTTGTGGGGATCGCAGCACTGGTCTCCGGCCGCGATGATGATGTCCTCCGCCTGGCAGCTCTTGTCGAGCAGCAGCTTCTGGGCCATCTTGCGGAGCCCCTCTGAGGTTAGCACCTCGCCGTCGTGATAGAGCAGGTCGTCCCTGATTTCGCTCGAGCGCAGGGTCTCGATGACGAGCCCCATCGCAGCCTCGCCGGCCTTCTGGCTCCCCGCGATGTGCTCGATCTCTTCGGGGGTCTTGAACCACCGCTCGGGGAGGACCGGGTCTTCCCTGCATTCGAGCTCGTAGCCGAGCTCGCGCAGCTGCCTGGCCAGCCCAAAGGGCATGCTGGCGGGGACCGCGATCTTCTGCGCTCCTCCTTGTGATTGCAGGAACAGGTCGGCGATCGATGTCAGCCGGGCGGCCTTTCCCTGCCCGCGGAGCTTTGCCTCCAGCTCCGCGGTACCGACAACCTCGTCGACATCGGCCTCTTTTTCAGCGCGGCCGTATTCGAGGTCGCTGACGAGGAGGAATTTACGGCCTCCATGTTCGATGTAGATCAACGGGTCTCCCACCAGAAAATGGGAGGCGTAGAAGAGATCTGAATCCTTCTTGCTGTCGTTGATGATCAGGAGGGTTTCGTCCGTAGGTTTTCTGAGGCTGGTCATGGGCTTGTCTTATTTGTCGAGCGTGCAATCGACGGTCTCGATCGTCTTGCGGATGCTTTCCATGAACTGGTCGGCCACGGCGCCGTCGATCAGACGATGGTCGAAGGTGAGGGTCAGGTAGGACATATTGCGAACTCCGATGGAGTCGGTTCCGGGTACGACCACCACCCTCTTCTGCACCGCTCCGAAGCAGAGGATCCCGGACTGGGGCTGGTTGATGATCGGCGTTCCGATCAGGGTGCCGAAGCCGCCGGGATTGGTGATGGTGAAGGTGCCGCCCTGGACCTCTTCCGGTTTCAGGGTCTTGTTGCGGGCCCTGTCCGCCAGGTCGCTGACTCCCGCGGCGATCTCGGCGATGCTGAGCTTGTCGGCGTGGTGCAGCACTGGAACGACGAGGCCGTTGTCCAGCGCGACGGCGAGGCCGATGTTGACGTCGCCCTTGTAGTGGATCTTGTCATCAACCAGCGATGCGTTCAGGTCTGGGTAGGCCTTCAGCGCCCGGGCGACGGCCTGGGTGAGGAAGGGGAGGTAGGTCAGCTTCACCCCGCGCTCCTGCCATTCGGCCTTGTGTTTCTTGCGGAATTCATCGACATCCGTGAAGTCGACCTCGTGGACGGTCGAGACGTGGGGAGATGTGCTCTTGGAGTGAACCATGTGCTCGGCGATCTTACGGCGCATGACCGACATCGGTTCGATCCGGTCGCCTCCGGCCTGCTCGCGCCCGGCCTCTTCAGTCGACGGTGTCGAGGTTCCCTTGCGGTTCTCGATGTGTCGCATGACGTCCTTGCGGGTCAGGCGTCCGCCCTCGCCGGTTCCCTGGACATCGGAGGGATCGACACCGTTGTCGCGCACCAGGCGCCGTACGGCGGGGGAGAGCCAGCTCTTGTCGTTACTTGCGCCGCCGCCGTCCGCTGTTTTCTTCTCGGTCCCGGCGTCCGCCTGGGAGGGCTCGTCGCCAGCGCCGGCCGCAGGGGCGCTGGGTGCGCTCCCGGGGCCTGGTTTCTCCTCGCTGAGGATGCACACCAGGGTGTCTACCGGAACGGTCTCTCCCTCCTGTACCAGCAGCTCGGCTACATACCCGCTGGCCGGGGATGGGATCTCGGTGTCCACCTTGTCGGTCGAGATCTCGAGCAGAGGCTCATCCCGCTTGATGCTGTCACCGGGACCGACAAACCATTTGACGACGGTTCCCTCGGTGATGCTCTCGCCCATCTGGGGCATCTTGATTTCCACCGGCATGGAGGGTTTCCTTTCCACTCGCTCTGAGAACACGAATAGTAAGGAATCAGGGCCGGTTTGTCACCTTCGCATCTGGAGTCCGGGGGTAAGACGCAAAGGCTGGGTTGTTGTCAGGAGATGGCGCCTACGGAGACCATATTTCCGGCGTCGAGCTTCTGTTCGCCATTCCATCGGTAGGCGCAGAGAGCGCCTCCCCTGGCGACGCTGTAGTCCACGCAGGCGACGTTGGCTGCGAGCAGTTCGGGCTCTCCCCCGAGCCAGTAGTGCCCGACGAAGACGGGTGGATTGTCCGGAGCGTAGGGCTGGCAGGCTCGCCGGCCTTGCCGAATCATCTCCACGGTCAATGGAGCCGGGTTCGGCCCCGGGGGCAGGGCGTAGCTGCCGCAGGTCTCCTCCTCCTGCGGGGACCTGTACCACTGGACACGAAACATGCTCCGAGCGGTTCCATCCGGGTCATCATTCTCCTGTCCGGACGGCAAGCGAAGCTCAGGGCCTTTGAGAATGCATTCGATAGCCTCGTAGAGCGGAGAGTCTTCCCTGCTCGCCTCGGCCAGGAATTCAGTCGAGACGCCGCCGTATTCTTCCCGGGAATCGGAAATGACCTGGAGCTGTTGGTCATCCCAGGAGGCATGGGCGATTCGGAGGAGGTTTCCATCGTCATCTCCCAGCTCGAGCCACATGGGCAGCGTACGGAACCATTCGACAGCGTCTTCGATTTTTTTATCAAGCTGATCGATGGTGTCCCGGTGCTGTTTGTTGTTCTTCCGGTTGTGCCTGCGCAGATGCTTACCGGGTTGCCCGGGAGCTTTAGTATGGTAGGCCAGCGCGTTGAACTCATGGTTGCCCATGACGGCCTTCGCTTCTCCTGAATCGATCATCGGCCGAACGAGCTGAAGCACCTCGAGGATTTCC
This sequence comes from Planctomycetota bacterium, assembly GCA_003509045.1. Taxonomy (GTDB): domain Bacteria; phylum Planctomycetota; class UBA8108; order UBA8108; family UBA8108; genus UBA8108. Next base: position 3,608 of record DODI01000211.1, read on the forward strand.
GGGCCCCTGTCGATGAAGTCACCGAGGAAGATGACCTCTCGCCCCGGGTGGCGGTAGCGGCCATCTTCAAGCGTATAGCCGAGCTTTTCCAGCAGCTGTTTCAGCTCGGTGGCGTGCCCGTGGATATCGCCGATGAGGTCGTACATGTCCGAAGGGATCCGGAGAGAAAAATGGCGGGAGTGCATGGGAATCGAACCCACCTACCGTGTTGTTCGCACGATACCTAGGATTTGAAGTCCCGGAGGCCCACCAGGTGCCTATTCACTCCCGCGCGACACTTCATTCTACCTCATAGAGGGTTTCCTTGCAGCGGGTTCCGCCCTCTTCCGGACGACTTCTCAGTCAAAGAAGCCCATGTCCTTGGCGCAGGTATGAACCATCAGGATTGAGCTCTTGGCCAGGTCGCTGGCGTTGGCGTTTTTGGGATTGAGCTTGAGGAGTTTCTGGGAAGCGTTCCGCGAGAGCTCGAAATGGCCGAGGGCAAGCTTCTTATTGGCGAAGGCGTCGTCCAACCCCGGCAGTGAGCGGGCCAGGTATTCGCGTCCCTTCCTGTAGTGCCTGATTCCATAGTCCAGCAGGGCTTTCGGTTCGCGCGGCAGGGGGGTATTCCTTGCGAGCTCCTTGACGGGTTTGAGACGGCTGGGCGCGGCGGGTTTCTCCTGCGGAGTTTTTCCAGGCGCCGCGATCTTTTCCAGGGGGTCGATGCGTCCGGAACCTCTCTTCCAGTATCGTGTAAGGCGCTCTACATCGCCGGGGAAATAGGTACCCAGCAACCAGCCGAAGTTATCACTGGCGAAGGCGCGGTCGAGGAATTTAGTTCCTTCCGTGTTCAGCCTGTTGGTCTTGGCGAAGAGAGCGAGTGAGAAGAGATCGCTCAGGTAGCCGTATTGACCTGCCTTGTCGAGCTGGCTGTTTCTCTGCCGCAATTCCTCCTGCTTGGAGCCGCTCCATTGTTCATGGCTGATGGCTTTCTCGCCCTGGATGCCTGCGCGTCGCAGCCGGGCCTGTTCTCCATAGCTGGACTGGATCCAGATATGCTCCTTGTCACGGCGAAGGATCCTTACAGTTCTCTTCAATAATTCGCCGGCGGAATTGCGGTAGTTGATCTCGAAGAGGTCGCTGGCGCTGACGAGGTGGCTGACGGGCGTTTGCCGGGTGAGTTCATGCATGAGAGCGATCCGGTAACGCTGCCGGCGCAGTTGCTTCTTCCGGGAGGAGGCATCGGGGAGGGCTTCCAGTTTCTTATAGCAATTTCCAGCGAGCGTGTAATCCATCGCCAGGAGAGCCTTGTTCGCCAGGTCTTCGAGAGAGACCGCGTCAGCCGGCAGGGTCGCAGGTTGCGCCGGGCTGGGTCGTGAGGCCGGTTGAGTTCCGGAGAGAACGAGTAGTTTGCCGCGGTCCTCGCTTCGTAATCGGCTGAGTACCAGCTTCACATCCTCGCCTTGCTGCTTTGATATTTTCCGGCTGAAGACGACCGTGCCTTTTTCCCAATACCAATTCGAGTCCAGGGTCCCCGCGATCTTGTCGATCAGACGCCCAATCGTGCATCCCTTCGCCTGGAAATTCAGCCTGCTGTCCCCGGTAATTCCTTTCAGGGCGACGCGAATCCCGAACCAGCGCAGAAAACTACCGAGTTTTCGGATCTCGAGCGAGGGGAAGGAGATTTCTACCGGTTCCCGCAGGGCGCTGTACATTTCTTCCTGGGTCGGGCTGAAGCCGATCTCCAGGTCCCAGACTTCGAACCAGTTTCTCGGATGGCCAAGGGGGTTCCTGAGAAATCTTCCCACGAGGGTTACCTTGTGCCCCCGGGGGGCGGCCTCCAGTTTCTTGTGAATGTCGAAAGGGTAATATTTCGGGAGGCCTCCGACCTTCAACAGCCAGCCGCTGGAGGCGAGGTGCTCGAGGTCTTTTTTCGCTTCCGGACGCCAGATGAAGAAGTTCACGTTGTGTTTGATGGCTCCCTTGATCGAGAGCCTCGATTTGTTCCCGCCGCCGGGATCGAACTCGTGCCCATCAAGGAGCCCCGTGACGGTGAGCCACTTCCTGGTGTTCGCATCCGGGAAGGCGGAGAGGAGCTCCGGGCTGAGAACGGTCGGGGGCGGCGAGCGCAGCGATGGCGCCTCGGAGAAATTGCTGACCTTGTTCCTCGCCCGCAGCATGTCGTAGCTCGTAAGCCAGGAGGTAAACTCGCAGGTGAACGCGAGCATGAAGTTGGCCTTGAGCGGAAGCCTGTACTTGGCCGCCTCCCAATTGCCGCTCGCCTCCTTGATCGCCTCCGCCGAGGTCGGCAGGGAGCCCAGCTTGCCGCGGAGACGGTGTGAGAGGGAGTACTTGGGAGTGATCGCCCGGAAATAATCCAGGGTCGCGGCCTCCCTGGTGTTGAGAACAAGCTTCTGAACCGTCTTGATCGCCTGGGACAGGGGGCGCTCGAGCACCTTCTTTTCACGCACCTGGGTCAGAACCCTGGTGAGGGTCTCCTGCTCCTTGGCCGTGATCTTGTAGCTCTGGGTTTTGTATTGCATGCCCTTGCAGTCTGGACAGAAGGTGTAGCCGACCCCGGTACAGCGCCTGCAGGCGACCTTGATCGATTTTCCGCGCAACGTCGCGTCCTGTGCCCCGGTGCCGCTACAGGTCGTGCATCTGAGGAACCCGCCATGGCGGGAGCAGCGTTCGCAGGCGCGAATGCTCCGCTTCTTGGGCTGGAAGACCTCCTTGAAGTACTCATCATCGCTCTTGTCCGCGCACAGCGCCAGCCTTTCGAGAACCTTGTTGCGTGGAACGAAGTCGGCGCTCGAAGAATCATCGGGCAGGAGGGCGAAGGCTTCGGAATACTTCAGGCGGGCATCTGCAAGTTCAGTCGCGATGTAGAGCTTGTCTCCTTCAGAGACAAGGGCTCGCTGTCTGCGGCTCGTCTCGGTCTGGGCCTTTCTGAGCAGGACGCTGGCCGCCGGATGGCTGAAGCGGCCGGTGAGCTCTCTGAGCCTCTTGTAGGCCCTGGTGTAGAGCTTGTTTTCGATCTCGATCCGGGCGAGCCGGTAGACGGCCTCCGGATAGTTTTTTTCAGCGCTGCCCAGGTCGGCGACCATGCGGTAGCAGCGCTCGGCCCAGCTCGAGCGTTTTTGCTGTTCGCACCATTGCCCAAGGGAGAGCAGGGCTGTTCCATTGTCCGGGTCGGTTTTTTCCAGGCGGACACGGAATTCAGCATCCTGGTCGGTCTGGGGATGCGCGAGGAGGAGTAGGCAGAACAGGGCTTGGGTCATCTGTCGGTTGTCATTCTGCTGGTAGAATAAAGAGACAATCCTGAAGACGCATTGTAGCCCTGTGGCTGAGCGCTTACCTGAAATTATTATTCAGAAGGCCGCCTGGGAAGAGCCGCAGGGGTCAGCTCAGGATGGAGAGCTTCAGCAGGAAGCTTTCATCCGCCTCAGCTTCAGGCTGCTTGGAGACGATGATGACCTTGTCTGCGGAGCCGACGATGCCGTCGTCACGGAGCTTCTTCAGCGCGCGCGGCACGAGCGACTCAAGCTTGTTCTCCAGCGGCAGCGTCGTCAGGTGGAGACCCCTGTAGAGCAGGAGCCGACGCAGGTTCGAGTGGTTGACAAGCACTCCATACACCGGCACGGTGGGTGAGGCTGTGGAGAGGGCGCGATGGGTCGTGCCCTCGCGGGAGAAGGCGAGAATGCAGTCCGCGCTCATGTGCTCAGCAAAGATGACCGCTGAGGCCGCCAGCAGGTCGTTGATGCCCTCCTTGCCCGTAACGGGAGTGTGAACGCCGCGGTTCCTGCGGTTGAGCTCCAGCTCCGCCTCGCGCGCGATCCGGTCCATCTCGGCAACCGATTCCTCCGGGTAGTCTCCCATCGCCGTTTCCGCCGATAACATGATAGCGTGGCTGCCGTCCAGAACGGCGGTGTAGACGTCATTGACCTCCGCTCGGGTCGGCTGGGGATGGTCGATCATCGACTCGAGCATCTGGGTCGCGGTGATGGATGGGACGCCAAGGGCGTTGGCCTGGGAGATGATCGATTTCTGGATTCCAGGGACCTTCTCGCGCGGCAGCGTCACCCCGAGGTCTCCGCGGGCGATGAGAACCGCGTTGGCGGCCTTCAGGATCTCCTCCAGGTTATGGATGCCCGTGCCGTCCTCGACCTTGGCGACGATGAAGGCCTCTTTTTTCCCCCAGCCCGCGAGATGCTTGCGCATCTTCGTGATTTCATCTGCGGATCGGACGAAGGACATGGCGACCATATCGAGACCCATGTTGACGCCAAATCGCGCGTCCTCGAGATCATTTTCATCAAGAACAGGGAACTCGAGCTCCGAGTCGGGAAAGATGACGCCCTTGCGGCTGTAGACCGGCGCTCCCCTGTGAACCTTGCAGAGGATCTCCTCATCGAGGCAGGAGATCACCTCGAGCTCGATCTTGGCGTCATCCAGGAAGATTCTGTGTCCGGGCTCAACAAACCGCTCGGCTCCAACGTAGTCCATTCCCAGGCGCTCGGTCGAGATTTCCTCGCCAGGACCGAGGATGATCTCGGCTCCCTGTTCGAGGATGATGGGTGTCGCCGAGCTCGCTCTTCCAAGTCGCACCTTGTGTCCCTGCAGGTCCTGCATGATCGCGATCGGCCGGCCTGTTTTTTCGGAGGCCGCGCGGATCTCCCGGATCAGCCTCTCGTGGGTCTCCTGGGTTCCGTGCGAGAAATTAAGCCGCGCGACGTTCATGCCAGCCGCGATGAGTTTCTCAATTATCTCGCTGTTCGAGCTGGCTGGTCCCAGGGTGCAGACGATCCTGCAGGCCCTCGGATCTTTTTCGAACTTGATGTCTTCCAGCTGCGGGCTGGCGGGGGCGGTTTTTTTCGTCATCAAAGATGAGCCTGTTGTGGGCCCGGGGATTGTTTCCTGGTAACAGCCGATTTACCCGCCGTTATCCGGCGGTAGCGGCCGGCTCGCGAATTGCGCAGGAATACAGTACCGGATACGCTTCAAGAGAGCGAGAGTCCAGCGGCCGGAGCCGGCGGGTTCGTCGAGAGGCGCTTGCCTGTACGAGGCTCTTTTTATTGTCCGCGCAGTCCACTTTGGACGTTGCCGCCCGCGTTGTCTGTGCTTAATTGGATCATGTGAAACGCCGCTTTCGGGCGCTTTTCTGGCTTCTTGGACGACAAGCGAAGGATGACCTGGAAGATGAACCTGGAGGGAAGCAGCGCTGTTGTCACCGGAGCCTCGAGCGGGATCGGCGAGGCGATAGCCCTGGAGCTCGCCTCTCGGGGCGCTCACCTGACACTCACCGCGCGCCGGGAAGATCGGCTCGAGGAGCTCGGAGGCCGGATCACCAGTACGGGAGGCGAGGCGCCCCTACTGGTGGCCGCGGATCTGCGCAAGGCCGAAGACATCACCCGGATTTTCGAGGAGTCACGAGCTCGCTGGGGCGGGCTCGATATTCTCATCAACAACGCGGGGCTCGGGCGCAAGGCGAGCTTTCACGATGGAGCGACGGAGGACTGGCGTGAGATGCTGGAGGTGAACGTTCTGGCCCTGACGGTGGCCTGTCGTGAGGCGCTCGGGTGCTTCGACGGAGAGAGGGGCGGTCATATCGTGAATGTTTCCAGCATGGCCGGACACAGGATACCGCCGCGGGGCGGATTCTACGCCGCCACCAAGTTCGCGGTACGCGCCATTACCGAATGCCTGCGCCAGGAATTGCGCGCATTGGGCAGCCCCTCACGGGTCAGCGAGATCTCCCCCGGGTTTGTGACCACCGAGTTTCACGAGGTCTTCTACCGCGGTGACGCGGAGCAGGTGGCTGCCGGACTGCCGGACTACAGGGTCCTGGACCCCCGCGATGTCGCCGCCTCCGTCATTCATATACTCGAGGCTCCCGACCATGTGGCGATACATGATGTTCTCATCCGGTCCAATGAGCAGGAGAGCTGACGTGCGCTCTTTTTTCGTGTCCTTCCTCGCGGTGCTCTGTTTCTTTCTGCCCGGCTGCCGGGATGAGGGAGACGCGGTTCAGCCGGCCCCCAGGCTGAGCAGGCTCCCTCCATCGGC
>DODI01000383.1:0-10056 GCA_003509045.1 Planctomycetota bacterium
GTGAGCTGCTGCGGGAAGCCTTTGCCGCGCAGGAGCTCACCTCGCTTACAGCGCCTCCCTTTCTCCGGGACATTCTGCTGGAGGCGGCGGGCTTCCTGATGCCGGCCCTCCTGGCGATGCTCGCGCTGGTGCTGATCTCGAGTCTCGTTCAGAGCGGCTGGGTTTTCAGGCCCACCGCGGTCTCTCCCGACCTCGGGCGCCTGTCTCCGGCCGCCGGCTGGGGAAGATTTTTCTCTTCGAGTTCCTTAGCCTCGGGTTTCTTCGCGCTGGCGAAGTGCGCCTGGCTTGCCGGCGGACTCTATTGGGCGGTCGCCCCGCTGCTTGCCGGCAGGGGCGCCGTCAGCCCGCAAATCCTGATGAGCAGTCCGGGTGTCGCTGGCGTGCGGCTCGGATCGGAGTATCTTCTCAGTTCCGCGGCCGTCCTTGTTGTCGGCCTCATCGCGCTTGGAGCTCTCGACTGGTTCTACCGGTGGTGGAGGCTCGAACGAGAGCTGATGATGACGAAGGAAGAGCTCAAGGAAGAGCTCGCCCGGCAGGAGACGCCCGAGATCATACGCCGGAAGCGTCGCGGCCTGGCGAAGCGCCTGGTGGCCGCGGCAGCCGCGGGTCGAGGGGGTGTTGAATGAGTACGAAGGATGTTCTGAGGAGTTCAGGCGTCTACAGTATCTGGGGGCGAATCAAGTCGCATCCTGATCTCTTTTTTGGCGTGATCCTGATCTGTATTCTCATGATCATCCTGGTGCCGCTGGCCCCGGTGCTCGTCGATTCGCTGTTGATCATCAATATCACGATATCACTGCTGGTCCTGATGAGGGCCGCCTCCGTCACGCGCCCCCTGGATTTCAGCGTCTTTCCCTCTCTGTTGCTGGTGGTGACGTTTGCCCGCCTGTCGCTGAATATCGCGACCACCCGCCTGATTCTCGGCAATGCCGCCGAGGGTCCGCTGGCGGCGGGCAAGGTGGTTCAGACCTTCGGCAGCTTTGTCGGCGGTGACAACCTGGTGGTCGGCTTCGTAATTTTTACAGTCATCGTGCTGGTCCAGTTTGTTGTCATTACACGGGGAGCGACGAGGGTTTCGGAGGTGGCGGCCCGCTTCCAGCTCGATGCCATGCCCGGGAAACAGATGAGCATCGATGGAGATCTTGCCGCTGGTCTCATCGATCAGGAATCGGCCAGTGAGCGCAGGCAGGAGATCGGTCGCGAGGCTGATTTCTACGGTTCGATGGACGGCGCCAGTAAGTTCGTTCGTGGAGACGCGGTGGCCGGAATCGTCATCATGATGGTGAACATCATCGGCGGTCTCGGGATCGGCATGATCTATCACGGCATGAGCGCCGCCGGCGCCCTCGAGGTCTTCGGCCGGTTGACCATTGGCGACGGCCTGGTGAGCCAGGTTCCCGCCCTGATGGTCTCTATCGCGGCGGCGCTTCTGGTGACACGAAGCGCCGCCAGCGAGCAGCTCAGCACCGATCTCGGCAGGCAGGTCTTTTCGAGTGACTGGATCCTCTTCACCGCGGCGGTCTTCCTCTGGTTGCTGCTTCCTTCCGGTCTCCCTGTCCCGATGCTGCTGATGACCTCCGCGGCTTGCGGTTGCTGCGGCTTCATTCTTCGCAGGGAACGGATAGAGAAGGAGGCCAGGGAACGTACCGTGCTCCAGAGCGAGGAGCTGGACCAGGCGCGTGTGCCCGTGGTTGATGTGAAAACATTGATGAAGGTCGAGACGCTCGAGCTGCTGATCGGCTTTCACCTGGTCAGCCTCCAGGATCGCGACCGCGGCGGTGATCTGCTGGAGCGTCTCGCCTCGATGCGCCAGAAGCTCGCGCTGGAGCTTGGGCTGCATGTGCCGTCGGTGAAGGTGTCGGATTCAAAAGAGATCGGCTCCCGGGAATACTGTTTCAGGCTTCGTGGAACCAGGCTTGGAACCTGGAGGATCATTCCCGGAGGCAGCCTCGCGCTGCAGAAGGATGAGGAGCGTCCGACCGTCTCAGGGGAGCTGCCTTTTGATTTTGAGTCCTCCATCGACCTCGCCGATGGTTCGGGTTTCTGGATTCCGGACTCCATGGAGGAACAGGCCCATGAGGCGGGTTGCCAGCTGGTGAGTCCGTCCACCGCCATAGCTCTCCACCTGGAGGACTGTATTACGGCGCACGCGGCCGAGCTGCTGACCTACGAGAGGGTCTCGCAGATACTGGCGGACCTCAAGGAGAAGTCGCCCTCGCTGGTTGACGAGTTCGTGCCGCAAACGGTAAAGATCGGACAGCTCCAGAAGGTCCTTCAGGACCTGCTCCTGGAGGGAGTCTCCATCAGGGACACAGAGACTATTCTTGAGAGGACCGGAAGCAGCTTTGCGGAGAACCTCCGGCATGAGCAGGTGCTCTGCGAGGTGAGGAGAAGCCTCGCGAGGGCACTCGCCACCTCCAAGCTGGATATCAACGGGAAGCTTCATGCCATCAAGCTCGATCCCGATCTCGAGAGACTGATTGAACACTGCGTTACGGAAACCGTTGATGGGGAGGTGCTCGACCTTGGCACTGAGGCTCGTGAACAGATTCGCATGCGGACCTACGAGAAGCTTGTCGAGCTGAGGTCTGAGGGTCACAAGCCCATCCTGGTATGCAGTTCGAAAATTCGAAGGCATCTGTGGGAATTATTGGGAACGCGGGTAGCGAGGCTCTCGGTGCTTGCGTATGAAGAAGTCGGTGAAGATATAAAGATCGAGATTCATCGTAGCGTGAACATAGGAACTGTTCCGGTGAGTTCGGCAGCTCTTCAGGAGTGAGTGGAATGAGTGAACAATTCGAACGTCTCCAGGGACGCACCATGGGTGAAGTGCTGGAGAACATTCGCAGGAAGTTTGGCCACGAGGCCATGATCATGGGGTCCCGTAAATTCCGCACAGGCGGATTTCTCGGCTTTGGCGGCAGGGAGATGGTGGAGGTCTATGTGGCCGACACCACGGTCCAGGTTGAAAGCCTGAAATCCGGCAGCGGGGCCTTTTCCACTTCCGTGCGCTCTCCGGAGCCTGCCCGGGAGGTGGATGAGTCCTTGATCAGCCGGCCTCCCATACGTGAACAGGGACAACTGGAGAAGCTGGAGGCTGATCTCGGCAGGGTCCATAGCAAGCTGAACGAAGTGCTGATGCGCCCGGGCGAGGGCTGTTCCAGAGCGCATCCTTTTTTGCGAGAGTGTTACGATCTGCTGGTGAGCTACGAGATCGAGTCGAGGATCGCCGAGGCTATTGTTACGCAGATCGAGGAGCAGAAGCTTCCAAGCGGCTTTCCCGCCAAGGACAGCGTGGACCTGATTGTCCGGTCTCACCTGGCCAGGCTTTTCGAGCCCAATCCTCCCATGGCTTCAGGGGATGGGCCGCGGATCATTTTTCTCATCGGCCCGACCGGGGTGGGAAAGACGACGACGATAGCCAAGCTCGCCTCTCGAGCCAAGGTGAACCAGCGAAGAAAGGTCGGCCTGATTACGCTCGACACCTTCCGTATCGGAGCCGTCGACCAGCTGAAGCAGTACGCGGATATCTTCAAGGTTCCCGTTCACGTCGTTGAGCGGTCTTCCGAGCTTGTCGAGATGGTTGAGAAGTGTTCGACGGCGGGAGATGAAATCATATATATCGACTCGGCCGGCCGCAGCCCCAGGGACGAACCAAAGATGTCTGAGCTCAGGGAATTCATCGATGTCCTGCCGGAGGCGGAGATCCACCTGGTGCTGAGCACAACGACCCAGCCCCAGACGATCGCGAACATCGCCGAGCGGTTCGCACCGATGTCTTTCGACCGGGTGATCCTGACCAAGCTCGATGAGAGTGTGGCCCTGGGCTCGCTTGTAGGGTGCCTTCTCGATATAGGGAAGCCAGTTTCGTATGTGACGGATGGACAGAATGTTCCCAAGGATATCTTCCCGGCGGATCCGGAGAGACTTGTCGACTTTGTGATGAATAAGCAGCAGGCATGAGCGCAGAAAAGCCAAGAGACCAGGCCGACGAGCTGAGAAAGATGGTCGCGCGGTCGAAATGCCACCGGGTCATCGCCGTCTCCAGCGGCAAGGGCGGGGTGGGAAAGAGCAACATCAGCGTTAATCTTGCCATCGCCCTCAGCGAGCTCGGCCAGAAGGTTATCGTGGTGGATGTCGACATCGGGCTGGCAAATGCCGATGTGATTCTCGGAGTGAAGCCCCGCGGCGATCTGAAAGATGTCCTGGTCGGAGATTGCGAGGTGGAGGACGCCCTCACTCCCGCTCCGGGAGGGATCAAGTTGCTGGCGGGGACGCAGGGTGTCGAGACGGTTTCCGACCTGGATGCGAGCAAGAGAAGGTTTCTCGTCCGGTGTTACAGGAGACTGGCCGCCCTCGCCGACTTCATCATCATCGATACCGGCGCGGGAATTACGGGGAACGTGATTCACTTCGCGGCGACCGCCGACGAGCTCATTGTGGTGACGACCCCCGAGCCCTCCGCGAAGCTGGATGCCTACGCAACCATCAAGACCGTTCACAGGGAGAAGGGTCATGGGCGAATCAGCCTGGTTTGCAACAATGCCGAGACTCTGGCTGAGGGTGAGCGAGTCGGAGAGAGGATCAGCAAGGTCGCCAAGCGCCACCTCCGCGGATTAAGGGTCGAGCAGTTGGGGACCGTTCTCTGGGACGAGAAGGTCAGGAGAGCCGTGCGTCAACGCAAGCCATTCCTTCTGCAGTATCCCGCTTGTGAGGCCAGCGTCTGTATCAGGAGGCTCGCCCGGAAGCTGGTCCAGGAGGCCGGTAAAGCTGGAGGATCAAAATTTATTGATAAATTTGCCGCCGCCACGGAGGTGGAGTGAGAGATGGCTTGGAATGTGGATTGTTGTCTATACCGCCTTGAGAGGACGGTTTGGCAGGTTAGAGTTTCTGGCGAGGTCGCCATGGTCGAGGCGGGCGAAGGTCGAGGGGAGATCAGATCTGATTTCCGGCCTAAAGTTCGAGCCGAGACCGACCGATAAAAGTTCATGGTGACTACAGCCACTGACAGGTGATTCTGCGCGTGAGTAAGTCACGCTAGAAGTGAAGGTTGATGCCGATGCGAACGAAGGTTGATCCAGCCACGATGCAAATGTGGAGGGAGTACAAGCGTACCGAAGATGTAATCCTCCGCAATCAGCTGCTCGAGAAGTACCTGCCCCTGGTGCGGTACCTTGCCGAAAGAATGCTGGCTAAGCTTCCCCAGAATATTCAGGCGGATGACCTGGAGAGCGCCGGGGTCTTAGGTCTCCTTGATGCCGTGCGCGGCTTTGACCCCGAGCGCGGGGTCAAGTTCGAGACCTATTGTTCGACGAGAATCCGGGGGTCGATCCTTGATGAGCTTCGAGCACTCGACTGGGTTCCCAGGATTGTTCGCAGCAAGGCCAATAAGATTGACAGGGCCTGGAAAACCCTGGAGACAAGGTATGGGCGTAATCCATCTGACGAAGAAATGGCTGTTCAGCTCGACATCACCGATGTGGAGTACGAGGCGATGGCTCGCGAGGCCAGCGCCGTCAGCATGACCAGCCTCACGACGGAGACGAAGGATGATGATGGCTCCAAGTCGATGCGCAAGCTCGACCTCCTCGAGGATAAAAAGGGTCTCAACCCCGAGGTGGAGTTGAAGAAGAAGGAGGTTACCGAGTTCCTCACGCGGGGCCTCAGCCGCAAGGAGCGCCTGATCATTCTTCTTTACTATTACGAAGAGTTGACCATGCGGGAAATCGGCGAGGCTCTCGATCTCTCCGAGTCGAGGGTCTGCCAGCTTCACTCCCGGATCATCCTCCGGTTGAAGAGCCAGATGCAGAAGTTCCAGACCGAGCTGATGTCCTAGGCATCTGATCTGACGATCGATACCCGGGGAAACGATGGGTCCAAATCGATGCTCAAGTTAGGTTCCATTGCCGAAAGAATGCTGGCTAAGCTTCGCCAGGAATTCACCCCCGGGCGCTTAGGTCTCCTTGCTCTTCATGACAAGTACGGATTTGATTACGAGGGCGCGTTCAAAAAGAAGGAAGTTCGCGAGTTCATCACGCGAGGGCTCAACCGCCGAGACCGGCTGATCATTATCCTGTCCTGCGGCGAAGAGTTGACCATGCGGGAAATCGGCGAGGCTCTCGATCTCCCCGAGGCGAGGGTCTGCCAGCTTCACACCCGGATCAATATCCAGCTCAGGATTCATCTGTGGAAGGTCCTCGCAGAGCTCCTGGTTTCCCGGTATCAGCTTCAGCTCAGCCCTTTTTTCCACGGTGATAGAGCTCCATCACCTGCCGGTGAATCTCCTTGATCGGAAGCTCCGCCTTGCCGGCGGCGCGCTTGAGATCTTCATATTCCGGTGATGCTCCGACCTCCTCGCCTTCGTGTCGGGCAATCTTGATGCGTACGGTTCCCCATGGAGACTCGATCTCCGTGGTCTCTCTCTCGAGCACGATCCGCTCGATCTCGGTTCTTCTCACCCCGATGGTGGTGCTCTCGGTGAAGAGGACGTCGGCGATTTCTTTCTCCAGGTCAAGGGGGCCGAGAATCGAGATCTTGTGAGCCGGCCGGGTTTTCTTCATGAGGATCGGGGTTACGTATACATCGAGGGCGCCGGCCTCGAAGAGACGGTCCATGAGGTGCCCGATCCACTCCGAGCTCATATCGTCTATGTTGGTTTCGAGGAGCAGGACCCGGTCTCTTCCGGCTTCTCCCTCGATCCTCTCGGCGAGGAAGACGCGCAGCGCGTTCGGGGTTGTTCCGTGCCGCTCATCGCCGGCGCCCAATCCTATCGCGGTAAGGTTCGCTGTCGGCATCGGGCCAAATGCCTTTGCCAGCGTCGTCATGAGGGCCGCTCCGGTGGGAGTTGTGAGCTCCGCGCCGCTGTCGAGCTGTTGGACCGGGAAGCCCTTCAGGAGCTCCGCGGTGGCCGGCGCGGGCAGAGGCATTCGGCCATGCGCGCCTTCCACGAAGCCCGTTCCCACTGTTACCGGCGCGCAATAGACCTCCTCGATACCGAGCAATTCAAGGGCCAGGCAGCTGCCGACGATGTCCACGATGGAATCGACCGCTCCCACCTCGTGGAAATGGATTTCTTCAATGTCGACGCCATGGACCCGAGCCTCGGCCTCTCCAAGCCTTTTGAACACGGCCTTCGCGTTTTCGCGGGTTTGCAGGGGGAGCTCGCTGGAGTCGATCAATTCGAGGATCGAGCTCAGGGCTCGGTGGGGTTTCCCCGGCGAGGGCTGTGTTGCGGCGGTGTGCGCGTGCGAATGTTCATGGCTGTGAGCGTGGGCGCTTGCGTGGGAGTGCTCATGGGAATCACCGGTTCCAGGTTCATGGTCGCTGGAGAGATGATCTTCGGCGAGAACGATTTTCAGCCGGGTGCATTGGAATGCTCCTCTAAGAACGGTCTCTCGCTCAACCGAGTAGCCTTCGAGTGGAAGTAGACGGAGGGCTTCGCGGAGCTCTTCGATGTCGAGTCCCGCGTCGACAAGGGCTCCAAGGGTCATGTCGCCGCTGCAGCCGCTGAAAGGTTGAAAATAGGCGATTCTAGTCATTTGGCAGGTACCGGGAGTTCATCAGGGTCCGAAGGCGTTTATTTCCTGTTATGAATGTATCCGCTTGGCGCGCTTTCTCAAGCTGAAGTATACTCTTGTATGGGTGGGTTTGAGGGTTGCTGGAGCCTGCTGACGGCGCTCTTGGCGCCGATGGGTCCAGGTCGATTAAGTTTTTGTTATATGTATTGTTAGGGTCACAGGTCTCGGCTTGTGCAGCCTTGACACTGTTGGAAATGGATGTCTATAATCATAGGTTGAGATTCCGGTAATAATACGGGAGTCTCTACCTTGTATCCTTGATTTAAGCGACCTCACTGAGAAAGCTTCGAGACGTGCTGATTGGGTTCTCGAAGTAGAAATGATCTGAGCCAGGCGTTGGCCTATCGGTCTTCGCATGATCGGCAATGATTACTTTCAAGTGGTTTTGTTAACTGGTTTGTCGCTGGATCATTTTTCTCTATTGAATTGGTATGTCGATTATCGAGAGGTGATGGTTCTGGTACCAGAACTCACACGAAGCTCCCGGCAGGGATCTTCAACCTCTCATTGGCAGAAGAAGAAAGGTTTTCACGGCTATGTCGTGTAAGAAGCTGAACTCTTGGGGGCCTAAGGTTCCGGTGGCTGTAAGAAGCCTGTTCATCACCGCACTGCTACTTGCTCCTCTCTCCGGCGCGATCGCCCAGGATGAGGATGGCCTGTTGAAGCAGGGCTTCTCCAAGTTCCAGGAAGGCGACATCGATGCCGCCATCTCCGAATTTGAGAAAGCTTTCGCGGAGAATCCGACCAATGACCAGGTCGCCGATTTTGTTGAGAAGGCCTCGGTTGCCAAGATCTATCGCATGGTCCGCAGCGAGAACCCCCGCGTGTCGGGTATCGGAGTCGAGCTCCTGAGGATCTCCACCCTGGTGATCTCTCATCGCGGCGAGGACAGCGAGGTCCTTAAGACCGCGGTCGACACGGTCCTGCAGAGTGAGAATGAACAGCAGCTCAGGTACAAGATCCAGTACGCCTACCAGCTTGGCCGCAACCTCGTACCCCTCCTGATTCCCTATCTTGGCGATGGAGAGATCGAGGTTCGCGCCCTGGTGATGAACTGGATCGCTCGCATCGGTATGGATGCACTGCCTCCGCTGGTGGCTGCCTGGAGGCATCCGGATGGAAGAGTTCGAACCAATGTCGCCGCTCTGCTGGGCGCCAGGTCGCTGAGGCACCCCTATTCACTCGGGTATCTCAAAGCCCTGGTCGAGACCGATGAGCTCAAGGAAGTTCGCGACGAGGCCTCCTCCTCGCTGAACGCCATACTCGCCGACCTCGATGGGTCCGGAACGGTTGATGATGCCAAGGCCTATTTCCTCCAGACCGCGCGTGATTTCTATCTCACGCCCTACCGCAATCCTTTCGACAGCCGGAAGTATTCGCCCATGGTCTATGAGCTTGTGGGGGGCCAGGTTGTTGGCACCAAGGTCGTCGGTTTCCAGGTGAGTGAGCAGATGGCCTCGCAGTGCCTGCTCGAGTCGATCAAGCTTGATCCAAACTATACGGCCGCCCGCGTTCTCAATCTCTGTAACGATGCGGCCAGGATTGTCGAATACGATGAGAATGCCGGCTGGTATTCCTCTCAGGAGGGCTTTGAAGACATCAAGACTGTTCTCTCGGGCCAGAAGTCTTATACCGACCAGGTGGTGAGAAACCGTCTGCTCTCCTCCCCTGCGCCGGTTCTCTATGCCGCGATCAGGCAGGCGGCCCTTGATGGTCGCGGCGAGGTCGCTCGCAAGTTGATTCGCTCCGCCCATACGATCGGCTTCCGCGAGGAAGTTCCGGCCGCCCTGGTTGAGGCCCTCGAGGACGAGAACTCTCGCCTTGTACGGATCGCCGCCGCGATCACCCTGGCCTATTGGAATCCCGAATCCGGCTTCGACGCCGGCGAGCAGGTGATCTCGATTCTTTCGAACGCGGTCGTCCAGAGTGGTGTCAGGACTGTGGTCAAGGGCATGGGCAACAAGCCCCTGGCCAATCGCTTCGATGCGCTTCTGCGCAGCAAGCTCAATATGGAGAGCTATCTTCACGAGACGAATGTTGAAGAGCTTCTTCACACTCTCAGGAAGTCTCCCCCGGATCTCGTTCTCGTTGATGAGGAGATCGGCTACGCCACCGTTGAGCGCGCCACCTCTCCTATCAACACGATCGTCAACGAGCTGCGGAAGGACTACAGAACCGTCGATGTGCCGGTGGTCGTGGTCGTCGAGCCCGGCCGAGAGGAGAAGGCCAAGGAGTCCTATGAGAGCGACGAGCGAAAGGTTTGGGTCGTCGTTTCCAACATTGGAGCCGTCGCGCTTCAGAAGGCGGTTGTTGAGCCGATCTTCGAAGGCAAAGATGATTCCAAGACTCTCGCGACGCGACTCGCTTCAGAATCCGCCCAGGCGCTTTCGTATCTCTCTTCGGTACGTACGGATATGCCCGTCGCCCAGGCCTCCAACTCGCTTGGCCAGGTTCTCACCAACCGGCCTGACAGCGTCAG
>DODI01000497.1:0-10921 GCA_003509045.1 Planctomycetota bacterium
CGGCACCGAGCCGGTGAACGTGCTTTCCAATTATCGTTACCAGGATGGACTGGGCTACTACGAATCGACCCGCGATACAGCCAGCCACTTCTTTATCGATTACCTGCCGAAGGGAACCTACGTGTTTGAATACGCGACCTTCGTCGTCCACCGGGGTTCCTACCAGACCGGGATGGCCCAGATCCAGTGCATGTATGCTCCGGAGTTCAACAGCCACTCGGAAAGCCTCCAGGTGACCGTGGAGTAGTTCCTTCTGGGGATATGTTGAGGAACGGTTCTGTTGGCGCAACATGGCATGATGGCCTATCATGATGTCGTGGCAGGAAGCCGATAAAGTACTTGGAGGAATTTTTTCGATGCTTACCATTCTTGGCAAAAAATGGGGTAACCACGGTTACTGTGACGGCATTGCACGCCGTGATTTCATCAAGGTGGGTGGAATGGCGATGGGAGGCCTGTCACTGGCCCAGATGCTCCAGGCGGACGACCAGGCAGGGACCGGCTACAACCACCGGGCAGTGATCAACATCTACATGCCGGGTGGCCCCTCGCATATCGACCTCTGGGATCTCAAGCCTGATGCGCCCAGCGAAATACGCGGGGAATTTCGTCCTATCAAGACGAACGTTCCCGGCATGGAGATCTGCGAGCTCTTTCCGCGGCTGGCGAAGATGGCAGACAAGTTTTCTATTGTCCGCTCGATTGTCGGGGCGCATGGCGCTCACGATGGATTCCAGTGCATGACAGGTAGAACCCACGGCCAGCAGCCGCCGCTGGGTGGCTGGCCGGCTCTGGGTGCCTGGGTTTCAAAGGTTCAGGGACCAGCCTCTCCCGGTGTCCCGCCGCATCTTTCCCTGATGTACTCAACGGGGAACAGGACCTGGGGCGAACCGGGGACCGGCGGTTTTATCGGGGCCGCGCACTCGCCGATCGGGCTGGTCGCGCGCAAGGGCCAGAGCCAGGGGCCGGGCGTGGACATGGTGCTCAAGGACATGCCTCTTGAGCGACTGAGGGACAGGGAACGTCTGCGTCGAAGCCTCGATGGGTTCAGGCGCTCGGCGGACCAGAACGGCGTCATGGAGGGGATCGACAGCTACAACAGCCAGGCCTTTGATATCCTCACCTCATCCGGACTCGCTGAGGCCCTTGACCTCTCGAAAGAGGATCCCGAACTGCTGAAACGCTACGGGGAAAACGATACGAAATACCAGCGCGATGGCGCGCCCAAGATGATTCGCAACTTCCTCGTCGCCCGCCGGCTGGTGGAGGCCGGGGCGCGGGTGGTTTCTCTGAACTACAGCCGCTGGGACTGGCATGGCGGAGACGGGATGAATTTTCCCCGTTCACGCCAGGAATTCCCCCTGCTTGACCAGGGTCTCTCCGCCCTGATCACGGACCTGCACGAGCGCGGTCTCGATAGGGATGTCTCGGTCGTGGTCTGGGGGGAGTTTGGCAGGACTCCGAAGATCAACAAGAACAACAGCCGTGACCACTGGCCGCAGGTCTCCTGCGCTCTCGTAGCCGGAGGCGGAATGCGCAATGGCCAGGTGATCGGATCCACGAACAGGTTCGGCGAACATGCCAAGGACCGTCCCGTGACCTTCCAGGAGATGTTCGCCACCCTCTATCACAATCTCGGCATCAATGTTCAGACGGCTACCGTTACGGATAACAGCGGTCGCCCGCACTATCTTGTCGATTCAGGCGTCCAGCCCATCGGGGAGCTGGTCTGAGGGCCGGCGGTCTTCAGTCTTTCTCCCTGCTGATCGAATAGTGTCCTGAGTAGCGCTCCCGGCATCGCGCCTTGATGTCTTCACGGCATTTGAGTCCCGGGTCGTCGTCGAATCGATCAGCCCGGAGGTGCTCTACTCCGGGTCCGAAGATTCCATCGCAGACCAGGTCCGCTAACAGGATTCCGACGGAGGTGCTTTGGAACACTCCTCGGCCGTTGAACCCGGTGCAGTGATAGAGTCCCTCCACCTCCCGGACCGGGCCGCAGAGAGCGTGTCCGTCGGGGGTGAACGTCATGATGCCGCTCGTTACGGTCATCGGGGTGCGCTCATCTATAAAGGGAAACCGTCTTGAGGCGGAGTCGATGAGCGTAGCGATCTGCAGGCTGTCCCTGGGTGCGCTCATCTGCGACATCTGGAAGTCCTCCGGAAGGTCTTCCATGTCGTATTCCGTGGGCAGCTCTTCGTAGGTGCCTACCAGCATCCCGCCGGCTTCCGGGCGCGAGTAGATGCGGTTCTTCCTGTCACGGAGGGCCGCTTCGGCTGTCCCGATCGGGACCTCCGGAAGGGGGCGCGTGACAAGGTAGGCATGTCCCATCGCCGCCGTGGCCATGGAGGTGCTCGTCAGTCCGGCCAGGAGGTAGGACCAGGGCCCTGCGGCATTAATCACGATGGGAGCATGGTGTTCGCCCCGGGGGGTGCCGACTCCCTTGATGGAGCCTCCCTCGACCAGGAGCTTCGTGACGGGAGTGTCGGTAATGAAGGTCGCGCCCCTCGCCCGGGCGAGCTCGATATAGGAGCTCAGGAGCTCACTGGGGTCGAAGTGACCATCTGTGGGGCAGTAGCAGTATTCGATAAGATCGTCGGCGCGCATGCAGGGCAGGCGCCGCCGGGCGAAGTCGCCATCGACGAGATCGATCTCGAAGCCGATCCCTTTTCCCATCTTTACGAAGTCACGGAGCTCCCTGGCTCGCTCAGGATCGGCCGCGACATGCAGCGAGCCAGTCCTGGTGAAGATCTCCTTCTTCACCTTCCGCTCAATATCCTTGACGACCTCGATGCCTTTCATCAGGAGGCTGGTCTCCTCGGGGCTCTCACGGAGCTGGGCTCCGAGTCCTGCCGCCCGTCCGGTCGAACCTGAGCCGAGCAGGGACCTCTCCAATACCAGGACCTTCCTTCCGCGAACCGACAGCTGCATTGCCGCGCTGCAGCCGGCCGCGCCTCCGCCGATGATGATGATGTCAGCTGATTCGCTCATCTCGAGCTTGCTGTCCTGATGTTTCGCTGCGGAAGGCGTTGCAGCACCCTGGAGCGCCTGCCGGGGATTCGTTACTTCTTCATTCCGCCAAGCCAGCGGGCGGCGTTTTCGATGACCTTCAGCATGCTCTTCTCGTGGAAGACCTTGTAGGTCTCGTGCCCGGGCCGAAAATAGAAAACCTTGCCCTTGTCGATGTTCCAGACCGCCGCGGTGCGGAACCACTCCCCGGTCGGCCAGCGCTCCTCGATGATGACCTCGTCGGGGTCGGGTACGTTAAAGGGCTCGTTGTACATCTCTGTATTGGGAATGGTGAAGTTCGGGGGAAGATCCCGAGCGACAGGATGGTCGGGCTTCAGGACATTGAAGTGGCTCGGCTTTCCATCTGGCCGGTAGCCCTCGAAGCAGCAATTCGGCAGGTGGATGGTCACCACCGTTTTTCCGCCGGGATATTTGCGCGGATAGAACCTCGGCGTCGGCAGGGAGTTCTTTTTTGGTGTCGTGTAGCGCCGCGGCGGCGGGACGATCTTGAACTCAACCGTTTCGCCCTCGGGGGCAGGGAAGGCCTTCTTCGCGTTCTGGATGGTCCTGTAGTTCATCGCCTCGACGAAGGGGGTCGCCCAGTGGGCCGAGTGGAGAGCTATGAACTGGAGCTTGCCGGCCTTGATTTTTTCAAGGACGGCCTTGCCCCTGGCGGGGGAGACCTCGCCCTTTCGGCCATGCACCCACATGACCAGGACATCGGTCTTATCGAGCAGGGCGTTGGAGAGTCCCTGCCCGGGATCATCCAGTCTCACCGACTTGACCTCGAAGTCCTTGAAGCCTTTCAGGTGTTCGGCGATGTGGTTTCCCAGGAAGTTCTTATAGGAGGATTTCTGGGCGGGCTGTTGCGAGTCCCAGACCAGCACGCGGATCTTGCCTGCTTCTTCCTGCGCGAGGCCTTGGGTGGAGGCCTGGAGCAGGACCAGCGAGAGGAGGACCAGGCAGGGGATGATTCGCTTCAACATGTTGTTTCGCTCCGTTTCACAGAGGTTCTTTTCAGCTCTCGATTCGCTTCACGAGCATATTCACTCAAGAGGTTCTTAACAAGCGGCGGAACCTGTTTTTATAAAACACCGACTGGGCTCTTTCCTGAGCATGGTTGTCGATCTACGATAGAGCGCGCCTCGGTCCATTAACGATCAACGACAGGAGAACATCATGAGCCAGCGTACGAATACCCGCCGTAGCTTTTTGAAGAAGACTGCCGGAGCCGCAGTCGCGGTTCCGACGATCGCCACCGTTCCTCTCCTGGGGGAGGATGCTCCAAGCAACAAGGCGACGATCGGCTTTGTCGGCACCGGCAATAACGGCACCAACTGGATGGGGCGCTTCCTGGGCGACAAGAGGATGCGTGTCGTCGCCGTCTGCGATGTAAACAAGGAGGGACCGGGCTATTGGGGCGGCTCTGTCCGCGGGCGTGAGCCGGCTGTTCGCAAGGTCAACGGGCACTACAAGGACAAGGGCTGTAAGGGCTACGAAGATTTTCGCGATGTCATCGGCCGCAAGGACATCGACTCGATCTACATCGGTACCCCTGACCACTGGCATGCCCTGGTTGCCGTGTATGCTGCGCGGGCGAAGAAGAACATCTACGGGCAGAAGCCTCTCTCGCTGACGATTGCCGAGGGCCGGGCCATGGTCAAGGCTGTCGAGGCAAACAAGGTTGTGTGGCAGACGGGCAGCCAGCAGCGTTCGGACAGGAATTTCCGCCGCGCCTGCGAGCTGGTTCGAAATGGCAGGATCGGCAAGGTCCATACAGTGCTCTGCGGCCTGCCGGGTGGGATACCTGATTACGGCAGGACAGCCAACCAGACCAAGACCGTTCCTGTTCCCGATGGCTTCAATTTTAATATGTGGCTGGGACCCGCCCCTGAGGCAGAGTTCTGTCCGGCGAGGGTGGGAGTGAACTTCCGCTGGATCCTCGATTATTCAGGAGGGCAGCTGACAGACTGGGGAGGCCATCATCCCGATTGCGCCCAATGGGGTCTTGGAACCGAGCGCTCCGGGCCGGTCGCCATCAAGAACCAGAAGGCGACCTGGGCAAAGCACCCGGTCTACAATACGGCGACCGAGTATTACTTCGAGTGTCATTACGCCAGCGGCGTCAAGATGATCATAGCCAACCGAGACCATCGTCCCGCCGATGAGCGGGAGGTTCGCTGGCGCGGCGGCGTGACCTTTATCGGCGAAGATGGCTGGGTCTGGGCGGACAGGGGACGTCACGATGCGAGCTCCAAGGAGATTCTCAAGGAGGAGATCGGGCCGGACGAGACGCATCTCTACCAGAGTGACAACCACGTCAAAAACTTCATCGACTGCATGTTCTCCCGCAAGGAGACGGTCGCTCCGATCGAGGTTGCGCACAGGTCGATCTCTCTGGCGCATCTCGGAAATATCTCCATGCGTCTTGGCAGGGATCTGAAATGGGATCCGGCCAGGGAGCAGATTGCCGACGACAAGAGCGCCACCGAGCTGCTCAGCCGCGCCTACCGGAAGCCCTGGAAGCTTGGCTAGATGTCCCCTTCGGGAGTGCTCGGTCTTTCCGTATCCGTATCCGTATGCGGGTGCGGACCGGCCGGGCCGTGGACCTTCAGGCTTGCGCCGGCCCGGTTCTGGTGCTGGAATATACGTCGTCCGCGTTTTGGGTAGCGGCCGATCAGGTCAACTGAAGAACCTGCATCTATAGATTCATCGTAGCGGAGGATATGTCATGGGGTCATGCCAGTTCATGGCGGCGCTTTTGTTGGTGCCGACAGTCGTTATTGGGAGTGTAGTTTCAGGCGAGGCCGTTTGGGCGGATGAGGTCTACCTCGGCGATATTGTCGCCGGCGGAGATGGCCGGGGAAGCGCCCCTGAGGAAAACGTGGGAATCAACGCCGACACGGGGATCTTCGAGCTGGGACACAACAACGGCAATATCACCAACACAGGTGAGAATCCCCAGTATGTAGAGGAGTCGACATTTCTCGACAGCGTTTTCATCATCGAGGCGGTTACGCAGCAGATCAACCAGGAGGGGGCTTCGTTTACTTTCGGCGGACAGGATGCTTCGGGAAATACCTGGAACCATATCATCTCCGATGTGACTCACGACATTGACAAGGGGATCGAGGCCGTCTGGGCTGGGGGAATGAACTTCTGGCGCGGAGCGGTCGGGATCCACGCCTCCGCGGGAGTCACCTTTGACCTCGAGGAGATCCGCAGCGAGTACGGCCCGGAGACGGTTCGCTATTTCCAGAGCTTTGCCGGGAGCGACCAATGCGGCGGTATGCGAATCAGCCTGCACGTGATCGCAAGCGATGATTTCGAGGTGCTCGATGCCGTCAGCATCGGCCCCATCGGTCCTAACGAGGGAGAGCTCATCTCCTTCGAGATTCCCGAGGATGCCCTCTACCTCACCCTGGCCACAGGCGCCGCGGATGGGGGCATCGGCTGCGCGCACGGCGTTTTTGCCGAGCCGGTGATTACCGACACCTTCGCCCCGGAACGCAGCGTCTCGAGCCCGGGCAGGGTGCGTCCCTGTCCGCCGGCCGGCGGCGGACCGATTGAGGTTACCATCAGCCAGGAGCTCGGCGATGGAGATCCGGACGCGACGGTGGTCATCAACGAGTTTATCACCGGTCCGATATCCGTCGATATGATCACGGCCGAGGGAGCGACCGTCGAGAACCGGGTCGCCTCCGGCCTGAACGAGCAGGGGTTTATCCAGAACTGGCTGCTGCTGGGTCCCCTGGGCCAGGCTGGCGGACCGGCTCCCGGGGTCGACACCATTCGTCTCGACTACCTGACCGACGGGGATGCTACCGAGCTGACCGTAGAGCCGGCGCCCGGCGATCAGATCGAGACGGATTTCGGCGCCAGCGCCGCCAGCAACGGTCTGTTGTCCACCCCTGGGGCTCCTGATATCAACCCCGGCGGCCTTCCGACCTGGAATCCCTGGCTGGATCCCGATGACACCATCAACTTCGATGATTTTTACGGAGGCAACCAGGACAACCAGGTGATGTACGCCTTTGCCTACGTCATCTTCGAGGATGACCTGGAGGTGGACATCGGTCTCGGCAGCGATGACTCGGTCCAGGTACTCTTTGATTCCGAGGAAATCTACATCAACGATATTTCCCGGGGCTGCGGCGGCGCGAACCAGGTGCAGGATATTGCGTTGCTGAGCACCGACTTCGGACCGGTCGAGGCGGGCGTGCACACTCTCATGCTGAAGATTTTCGATGGAGGCGGCGGGAACTGCTTCCGGCTGCGTTTCCAGGATTCCTTTACCGGTGAGCCCATCACCGAGGGGATCGAGGTCTGCTTCTCACCAGAGCAGGCTCCCTGCGAATGGGATCCCATTGGCGTCGATATCGTCTGGGAAACTACCCGCGGCGCTCTCGATACGGGGGTCGTCTACGAGATCGATACGGAGGACGGCTCCTTTGATTTCGGCGGCTGGATCGGCCAGCGCAGCATATTGGGGGTCTTCGATGCGGGCGTTTCTCCCTGCGAGGGCCCTGTGGCCTCGCTGGGCTGCAGCCTTGGCGACGATGGGGTTTCTCTACGCTGGGTCAACCCCGACCAGGCCGATCTCGAGGGCTCGATCGTTATCACGGTTGATGGAGTCGAGGCCGGCGTGGTCCCGGGCGCTTCGACCAGCGCGCTGATATCGGCTGATCTCATTTCCGCTCTTGGCAGCCAGGTGTGTGTCACCAACCCCAGCGGCCTGGGCGCCTGCTGCGGCGTGTTTTCCGGCACCGAGCTGTATATCAACTGCGGCGGCGAGACCCTCTCCGAGGCGGGAGGTAATGCCCTGGGTGATGGCCGGACCTGGCTGGGCGACAGCGAAGACAACCCGAGTCCCTTCCTGTTGACGG
The DNA here is from genome assembly GCA_003509045.1 of Planctomycetota bacterium. GTDB lineage: Bacteria > Planctomycetota > UBA8108 > UBA8108 > UBA8108 > UBA8108. The sequence goes on from DODI01000497.1 coordinate 7,893, forward strand.
CGGAGGCGGCCGCTGTTGACTATACGACCCTCAGGAACCCGCCCTTCCAGGTGGTTGACACCCAGTTTGTCGCGCCGGCCTATGTGGATAACGCGGAACGCAGCGCGCTCTTCGCTACCATTCGTGAAAACAACGCGGACATTGTCTACAGCGTCGCGTTGCCGCCGGGCGACTACGAGGTGACCCTGCTCTTCGCCGAGGGAGCCAACAGCCAGGGCTGTGAGGATCTCGAGGATCCGGCCCTGTCGGCGAGATATTGCCGGGTTTCGGACCTCTACCTCAACGATGAGCTGGTGGCCGATCAGTTCTCGATGCACGTTGAGGCCCAGCGCGCGCTCGGCAATGAGCTCCCCAACTCGGAATACGGAGTGGCCGTTGCCAGGGGACCGTATACGCTCGAGGGAGTGGACCAGATCACTGTTCGTGTAGGCGATCTTCCCGGCGGAACGACCTTTCGTCCCAACAGGGCGGCGATCAACGGCATCGCCATTCGCCAGAGCGGTGACGCCCCTCCGCCTCCCCCGACCGAACTCTGCGGCAATGGGATAGATGACGACCGGGATGGAGCGATCGATTGCGATGACGGTGACTGCTCCGAGGATGCCGCCTGCCAGGCGGCTGTCGGTGAGCGCTTCGTGCGAGGAGATGCGAACTCCGACGGCAGCATCAACCTGACCGATGGAGTGATTCCGCTGCTCTTCCTGTTCTCAGGAGGCACAGCTCCGGCCTGTGCCGACGCGGCGGACACCAACGATACCGGGAATATCGAGATCACCGACGCGATTATTATCTTCAGCTGGCTCTTCACCGGAGGAGCGGCACCGGCGGAGCCCTCTCCCATGAGTCCGGGCTATTCGACCGAAGATTGCGGGACTGACGCCTCCGATGATGGAATTGGCTGCGAGAGACAGGCCGCGGCCTGCGAGTGAGACGGCCAGGGCAGGTGTTGCGGCGATTGGCTGATCGCGGGCCCGGGTCAGCCAATCAGGCGGTTTGCGCAATAGGACGCAAACAACCAGGCTGCGCCGGGAACTGTAAAACTCAGTCCCAGCTTTAAGCTCCCAAGCGCTGCAAGGCCCGCTCCGAGGATGTTCAGCATGAACTCAACCCGGACCCGGACGCCGGCACGAAACCGTATGAGGCCGCGTCTTTCACTCATCGGATGTAGCCGAGTTGAAGGGCGGGCGGCTTCGTTTTCGAGATGCGAGGTCCGCCTAGCCGCAGGATTCGTAGCTCGCGCAGTCGAGCTCGTCTTCACCCGTGTCGGGGCCGCAATCGACCGGTCCGGGAGCGGCGGGAGCCGTTCCGCCAAGGAACAGGTAGTTGAAGATGAGGATCGCGTCGGTCAGGTCGAGATTCCCGTCATTGGTGCTGTCGCTGGCATCCGAGCAATCAGGGCCGGCGACCCCGAGAAAGAGGACACTGAGGATGTGAACGCCATCGCTGAGATCCACGGTCGCATCGGTATTTGAGTCTCCGCGCCGGAAGCCGGGTCCGCCGCCGCCGCCTTCGATGGTCACCACCACGCGAGCGGTGCCCTGTCCAGCTCCATCACTGACGGTGACCTCGTAGGTGTATACGCCGGCGTTGAAGAATGTGACCGCGGTGGATTCTTTGTTCGGACGTCCGATCCTATCGTCTTCGGGGCCCGAGATCTTTTCCCAGGAGAAACTCAGCTCCTGTTCGCCGTCGTCCCCGTCATCTGAGCTGGTGGCATCGAGGTAGGCGATCGCGAAGCCATCCTCTAGCGGGAGGCTGGGCGGATTCGGGTTGGTCGTGATTCGCGCGTTCGGAGGATTGTCAGGCGGGTTGACCGGGATCACTCTGTAAATCGAGCCGGTGTGGGCGGCGATATAGACCTCACCAAAACCGTCGAGTCCGAAGGTCGAGATCTGCCTGAGGTTACCGGGGATGCCGCGGTTGAGGCCAGTGGTCTGATTGACGATCTCCTGTGCCACGCCATTGCGAACTCTCAGGGTCCGGACCCAGTTGGTGCAATAATCGGCGAAGAAATAGACTCCTTGCAGATCAGGCATCTTGCAGCCGCGATAGACAACACCCCCTGTGAGTGAGCAACCCGAGCCTGCTCCGCTGTGACGGTATTCGTAGATCGCCCCGGTGCGTTCGCCAGCTCCGTAGGATGTTCCTGAGCTGTAGCTGTGGTTCCCTTCGCGTACTTTCCACTCGTAGTTTTCACCGCCATTGGAGGTGGCGGGCTGGAAATCAATCTCCTCCCAGGCGTTCTGGCCGACATCGCCGATGTAGAGATCGTGGGTCTCTGGATCGAAGGAGAAGCGCCAGGGGTTGCGCACGCCGATGGCCCAGATCTCGTCGCGAACCGAGCCGTTGTTGGTAAACGGGTTGTCGGCCGGGATGCCGTAGGGGTCGCCGCCATCGACGTCGATCCGCAGCATCTTGCCGAGCAGTTGGCGTCCGTTCTGGGAGCGGTTTCCGGGATCGCCCCCGCTGCCCCCATCGCCAAAACCGATGTAGAGGTAGCCGTCCCTGGGGGAGAAGGCAAGCTGCCCGGCATTGTGATTCGAGTAGGGCTGGCTCACCGTCAGGACGATCTGCTCAGTGTTCGAGCTCGCGGTGGTTGCCGATGTGGCGCGGTAGCGGGCAATAACAGAGGTGCCGCTGGAGTTGGTGTAGTTGACGAAGAAATATCCGTTCGTTTGAAAGTCCGGGTGGAATGCCAGTCCGAGAAGCCCTCTTTCCCCGCCCGAGCGAACACGGGAGGTGATGTCGATAAAGGACCTGGAGACCAGGCTGTCGTTGGCGAGGTTGATGATCCGGATCCGGCCGCGCTGCTCTACGATGTAGAGGCGGCTGGTGTCCCCTGGGGCGGCCTGGATGTCCACGGGCGAAGACAGCCCGGACACGACCACCTCAGCTGTAATTTCTTCCCCGGGAGCCGTCGCGATGTCGTCGCAGTCGAAGGCGGAGAGATTATTTGAAAGAGAGATCAGAAGCAGAACGACAAGCGCCTTTAAGGGGAGCTTCATAACGAAATCACCTTATCTATCAGA
>DODI01000497.1:11321-11600 GCA_003509045.1 Planctomycetota bacterium
CTCATCTTTCCAGGAGGAAAAACACAGCAGCAAAACCGATGAATGCCGCGCTCGGTTCGCGCTAAAACACGCTCCGATCGCCTACGTCTAATGGTAAACCCCGCACCCCGGAGAAATCTTCTAGTTTTCCAGCCGAATGGATGAAATAACCTGGAACTCAGGGCTATTTGGCCTGGCCGGGGCTCAGAGTGACTTTTCTGAGGTCCATCAGGAATTGAGAGATGGGTCCGGCAGAGTGCACCCGGATCCGCTGGATTCCGCTTCGCAGGAGGATTTTTC
>DODI01000471.1:0-6494 GCA_003509045.1 Planctomycetota bacterium
GGAGCGAAAACGATCCGCCAGCAGCTCGAGCTGCACCGCAAGTCGGAAGCCTGCAGCGGCTGTCACAACAAGATCGACCCCCTGGGATTCGCGATGGAGAACTTCGACCCCGTCGGCCGCTGGCGCGACATCTATCCGGCCAGGACCCACCAGCCAAGAATCAAGATCGACCCTTCCAGCACCCTGGTCAACGGACAGAAGCTGGAGGATATCGTCACCTTCAAGAAAATGCTCCTCGGCCGTGAGCACGACGTAACCCGCTGCCTCGCAGAGAAGCTCCTGACCTATGCCAGCGGGCGCACCCTTGAGCCGATCGACCGGGGCGAAGTCGAGCGCATCATCAAAGAGCTCAAGGCCAGGAAGGGCGGCCTTCGCGACCTCATCAAGATGGTCGTCGAGAGCTCCATCTTCCTGTCGAAGTAGGAAGACTCCTTCCGAAACCCTTCTCAGGCAAGGAAGCCCTTCAGCTCACCGGTGCTGTCACCAATCTTGTCAGTCTTGACGCCCATGACCCGAGCCATGGACAGCCAGAGATTAGCGATCGGCGTACCCTTGGCATGCTGATCATGACGGTTGGTCTTAAGTAGTCCGCCTCCACTGCCAGAGATCAAGGCAGGCAGGTTGGTGCAGGTATGAAGCATCCCGCTTGAGAGCCCGGAACCAAGAGTGAACATCATGCTGTCGAGGAGAGTACCCTCTCCCTCACGAATAGCATCCATCTTGGCGACGAGCCGCGCGTACTGCTCCATGTGGAAGCGGTCCAGCTTTTCCAGGTCACGCAGCACGTTCTGGTTTTTCTGGTTGTGGGTCCAGCCGTGGTGGCGAATGGGCTTGGTGAAGACGTCCTCAAAAAGCAGCGGAGAGTCCCAGCGTTCAGGCGAAACCATCATGGTAGCCACGCGCGTGAGATCGGTCTGCAGAGCGAGGATCATCAGGTCCCCCATCACCTGGATATATTCGTCTCGACGCATGGTGGTCCAGAGCTTCCCGGGCTCCTCGAGGTCGAGATCCCTGATATCCACCTGGCGCTTGGTGATGCGTTCGATCTGCTGCTCCACAGTACGAACCGATTCCATGTATTCCGCTAGCTTGTGATGGTCGAGGCGGCCGAGCTTGCCCTGCAGGTCCTTCGCATCAGCGAGCACAAGGTCCAGCACACTGGCGTTGGCCTGGTGCTCCTTGACTGCGAAGAGCCGGTTGAACACCAGGCGTGGATCCTTGATGGAACGAGCAACGTGACCGTGCCCATACCAGGAGATATTGTCGAAATACACAGACTCTCGGTTGTCGGTGAAGCTGTTACAGGACAGCTCCAGGGAACGGAAGGCCGTGGACTTCCCCGCCACGTCAGCCATGACCTGGTCGATGGTGCGCTTGAGGGGATAGCCGGCCGGCGAGAGCTCATCGGGGGCAGCGCTGCTGAGCCAGCAGGTCCCTGCCTGGGCATGACCATCGGTGCCGGCCACCTTGACTCGGTCAAGATTGCTGAAGAGCGAGATCTTCTGCCTGACCTTCTCAAGCGGCTTCAGCGTCGGGCTCAGGGAGAAATTATTCCCTGTCTCCTTCGGATGCCAGGCCTGCTGCGCCACACCATTGGGAATATAGAAGAAGGCTGCCCTCCTTGGCGCCGCGGGAGCCGCACCACGCACCTGCATGGCATCGAGAAAGGGCAGGGCCATCGCCGCGCCGCAGCCACGCAGAAAGGTACGCCTGGGAATTCGAGTCTGTCTCAGGATGTTCATTTGCGTTCTTCCTGGCCGGTCTTGTGTCGGAAGGGCACGCTCCTGGCGATCTCCACTATAAGGGTAGAGAACCTTCCATGGTCGTTGAGCACCTGGCTCGAGATGCGGTCGATCGCCGGCTTGTCGGTGACCTTCAATTCGCGTCCGAGAGCATAGGATAGCATGTGCTCGCTGAATGCGCGCATGAACTTCTCCGGCCGCTCCAGCAGGGCATCCTTGAATTCGATGATGTCCTTGAACTCCTTGTCGCCAAACAGCTTGCCGCTGGCATCGACCGGCAGGCCACCGCGGTATTTGTCCCGCCAGCGGCCGATGGGGTCATAGCTCTCAAGCACAAACCCCAGGGGGTCGATCTTTGCGTGGCAGCTGGCGCAGCTCTCGTCGGTAGCGTGCTGCTTCAGACGCTGGCGGATCGTCAAGCCCTTTGCCTCGATCTCCGCATCGTCTGCCTCGATCTCCGGCACCACATCCGGAGGCGGTGGCGGCGGATCATTGAACATTACCGTGGCTACCCAGGCTCCTCGCTTGATGGGGCTCGTTCGAAGCGGGGTAGCCGTCATCGTCAGCACCGCGGCGCTGGTGATCACTCCACCCTCACGCCGGCTGGTGAGCTTGCGCCGGTGAAAAGCCTGTGAGTTGGTGTTGAAGCGGTTGCGGTTACCCCGGTTGCCGAAGGGCTTATCCGGCCGGGTATACCAGGCCTGCAATTCATTCGAACGATAGGAGTAGTTGCTGTCCACCAACAGCATGATCGAGCGGTCCTCCACCTGGATGCTCTCAAAGAGAAGCAGGGGCTCCACCATCGTCTGCAGCCCGAACTTCCATTGCTCGCAACCGATACGCGCATAGTAGACCTGGAAGCGGTCAAAGTCGGGCACCGCGGTGATGAGCTGGTCGAGCCGCAGCCACTGCCGGGCGAAATTTTCCGACAGGGCACGGCTGCGGGAATCATTCAGCATGCGCCTGACGTGCTTTTCGAGGACCTCCGGCTTTTGCAGCTCGCCCTTGCGAGCAGAGTCCAGCAGCGGCTCGTCCGGAATACTGCTCCAGACAAACAGCGCCAGGCGCTGGGCTAGCTCATACTCGCTCAGAGGCGACTTCTCGCCCGCACCACGCTTGGCCTCCACCACGTAGACGAACTTGGGCGAGGCGAGCACCGCCCCCACCAGGTTCTTCATGGCCTGGGTAAAAGACCCGGTGCGTTTCTGCTCAGACTGGTGAAAGGCGACGTAGCGATCCAGGGCGGCCTCTCCCACCGGCCCCCGGAAGGCCCGCTCGAGGAAGGGACGGAGCCTCTTTTTCACGGGTTCACCGCCCTCCTTGAAGAAAGTGTCCCGCAGACCGGTGTAGCCATCGAACTGTGAGCTGTTCACGATGCTGCGCCCGAGCTTCAGAAGGCTCTCGAGAAGGATCGGAGGGAGGTTCAGCTGCTCTCCCTGGTTGTTGAAACCGTGCTCGGCCTGCAGGTCGATGGCAAAGGGATCGACGCCATCAAGAATCTGCCGCTCGACCTGGAACTTGCCCAGGGTGCGGTTGCCGGCATTCACACTGGAGGGCATACGGCCGGAGGCTGGATCGAAATACCGACTCGATCGAATCACCTTTTCCGGCAGGGGGTAGATGTCGCCGCGCAGCTGCAGCAGATCGCGCACCGCGTTGTTGTACTCGTAGCGGTTCAGCCGTCTCATCACCGCCGGCTCCAGGGTGGTGTTCTTCTGGACGTATTCCTCCACCACCCCATCGAAGAAACGCCGGAGCTTCTCCCTCTCCGCCTTTGTCGGCTGCTTCTTCTTCTCAGGCGGCATCTCACCCTTGCCCAGGACCTTGGCGGCGGTACGGGAGAGCTCGATCTTTGCGAGATAATCCCCCCGGCCCTTGAGCTCCGCCAGGTTGACCTTCCCCTTGACCTTCTTCACAGCCCCATGGCAACCGAAACAGTATTCTTTCATCAGGGGAAGAGCCTCCTCGAGGCCCACCCTGGCGAGCACCGGCTTCTCAACAACAGGCTTTTCGGGTGCCGGTTCAAGGTCGGTCAACTTGAGATAATCAAGCCCCCAGAGATAGCCCTTGCCCTGGTACTTCTTCGCCTTCGGATTCCCCCCCGTCAGCTTGATCGTCAGCCTCTGGATCCCGGCGCTGAGCTTCAATTCATCGACCTCCTGCAGCTTCGCAAGCTCGACCCTGGGTGAATACAGATCGACCTGGGGAATAATCACCCTGCCGTTCAATCGCACCTCGAAGACTCCGTAATCAGGGGCCAGGGTCCACTGGATCGCCAGGGAATACCTCCCCGCCTTCGCCACCTCGAACCCGACGGTATTAGCCTGCCCCACTACGCCGTCCCACAGCAGGTGGCTGTCGCCCCGCCAGCCCTGGCCAAAGCCCCGCATGCCCTGCGGTCGGGCCTTGCCCCCGAAGCGCAGGTGCGTCTCCCCCTCGAAAATCCCCCCCGCCGCGAGCACCGGCTGCTTGCGGATGGAATGATAGTCAAAACGCTCCGCCGCCCGAAGCGGCGCCAGAGCCAGGAAAAGGCCAAGCATGGAAAGAACCTGTTGTTTCATTTCGCCCCCCCCGTGACCAACAGGTTCTTCTCATCCATCAGGAAGATCAGCGCAACGACAGCAGACGCGGAGAGCCGCCCAGCCCCATCGGTAAAATCGTAGGGGTTGTTGTCCCGGTTGGGCTGGTAATAGAAGGTTCCATCCGGACACTGGGCCAGGGTGAACCACCAGCGGTTGCTGTCCATCATCCTGCGGAAGCTGGCCCGGTCGACATGTGCTCCCAGGGCGGTAAAACCCATGCCCATCATAGGCGACCCATGGGTGTCGGGCAGCGTCTCGGGATGATCGCCAATCGCCCGCGCATGGCCCAGGGCGCTCGCCCTGTACTTCTTGTCCTTATAGGGGCTCAGAAAATTGGCGACGGCGGAGGCTCCGGTACGGCCCATGTCAGCCCAGCGGTCGTGCCGGCTTGGCGAATCGGCGTACCAGAGGTAGCCGTTGCGGCCGGTTCCCCTGGCGAGAAATTCGTAGGCGCTATCGTGGCGGGCACGGTCCACATCGACACCACAGTGCTTGAGCACGGCGAAGGTCAGCGCGCCCTGGCCGGTGACCATGGCGATCGGACCGTAGCCCTCGAAGCCGGGGTTGTGGCCCCACCCACCAAGAGCTTGTCCCTCTCGCCGGGGAAGCTTTCGTTTCTTAGCCGAATCGGTGACCTGGGACAGATCGGTGTATTGAGATGACAGGAGGAATTCATAGACCTCCTTGAGCTCGGGCAGGACCCACTTCTCCTTTGTACGGAGATAGTATTCTCCCATGACGATACCAGCCGCCATGTAACGCCAGTTGATCAGGGACGACCGGTCCCTGGCCCTGGTCTTACGGGCATGAAACTCGGCGTTCTTCTTCACCAGCGGCAGGTATCTGCTCTCTCCGCTTGCAAGCAATGCGAGGGCAGAGAAGGTGTTGATATGCGGCTGTCCCCAGGACCCATCCGCTCGCTGCTTGCCGGCGATGAATTCGCAGAGCTGCTTTCGTAGCCGGCTCGACTTCGGACAATCAGATGGGAACTTCTTGCCGTAGATTCCGTTGGAGGTTCCAAGGCCCAGGGTCTCCTTCCTGGTCTTGCCGTCACGCAGCACCGCCAGGCTCAGCTTGCCGCGAAGCTTGCGGCCCTGGCTCTCCTCGATGGCGATGCCGAGATCTCGCAGCGGCCCCTTACCGCCGAACACCTCGACGCTGTAGCCGTTGAGATGGGGGGTGGCGAACCTCCTGCCGTTGACTCCAATGAGCAGGTCGCCCGGCTTGATCTTACCGTGGGCCGGGGTGCCGTTAAAGACGTACTTGACCAGCAGCTGCGTAGGTTCCTTTTCAACCAGGATCGCTCGCATGCCGGTGATGCCGAGGTTGTAGTACCAACCGCCGGCTATGGCATCCGGGCCCCGCCTGGTCGTAACCGACCAGGGCCGCCCATCCTTGTGATAGTGGACCTGGCCAAGGGCCGGCATGGCAACCCAGAGCCCGGCAAAAAAAACAAAGAAACGAAAAGACTTCGGCATATTCCAGTTTCTCTCCCTGGTTAGTGACTCCACCGTTTGAGTCATTGTAGATGCCCGCTCCCGGCCCCGCAAGCCGCCCCGGCCACTAGCGCTGGAGTATTGCTGCCTCGCAGGGTTAAATGAGGTCAGGGTCTCGCCCAAATCGCTATTGGAAGATAGCGGGGCAACGAAGAACTGTTACCGAGAAACTCACCTGGAACAAGGTTGACCGGCACCCCGCTCAACATGCAAAAAACTACGAGCTCTACGATTATCTCGGTCGCCCTCCTTGCATTGCTCGCCTGGGCGCTCTCCTCCGGAAAAAAAAACGCCGGGCCCCGTAAGGAGAATGAAGCGACACAGCTGGCCGCCAAGGAAGCTCCTGTGGCGGAAGAAGTAGAAAAGACGTCGATCGAAATCCCGCCGGAGAGAGAACTCCCGGAAAAATCCGGGGAAGATCCCATCCCGGAAGTGAGCCCCGCTCCCGTTGCTCCACCGGTAGCGCAGCAGGCGCCAGAAGAAAAAGCCGAGCCGCCGGAGAACAGGCCGCCTCCCGCTCCCGCGCCTGAAATCATTCCCGCCCCGAAAGCCTCACTGAAAGGAATCGTGACCGATGGCGAAGGCAGTCCCATCGTGGGAGTCCGGGTGAGCCTCCAAAAGGTCGGGAAGAGCTTCAAAAAGAAAAAAGGTCAGCAAAAGCAGGAGGTCAGCTC
>DODI01000499.1:0-2797 GCA_003509045.1 Planctomycetota bacterium
GGCGCCCTGGGGGTGGTGAATATTTTTTCCCTTACCGTGCTCATGGGAATTGTGGCTGTGCTGGTTACCAGTGACGGAGATTCTTCAACAGACGACTCGCGGGATAAACTCATCGCGGGCTGCATTGTTTCCGGGGTGACCTGCGCGGTCCTGATTGTTCGAAGAGTACTCGAATCACGTTCGGATACGGAGCAGGTCTCATGAGCGCCCCGACCCTGATCAGCATCCGCGAGGTCACCAAGCGCTATCCGGGAGTCGTGGCGCTTGACAGAATCAACCTTGATATCCGGGAGGGCGAATGCCACTCGATCGTCGGTGAAAACGGCGCCGGCAAGAGCACCCTGATGAAGATCCTTTCGGGAGTGATTACGGACTACGAAGGCGACCTCGAGCTGAGGGGCGAGAGGGTTCGTTTTTCTGGAACACGCGCCGCCGAGGAGGCGGGGATTAGCATCATCCACCAGGAGCTCAACCTGGTCGAGGAGCTGTCGGCAGCGGCCAACATCTTCCTGGGTCGTGAGAAGGTTCGAGGTCTTGGATTGCTCGACGATGTTTCGATGGAGCGGGCCGCCGGTGAATTACTTAAGAGCCTTGAATGCGATGTTGACCCGCGCGAGCGGGCGGGAGCACTGCGCGTCGGCGACCAGCAGCTCATCGAGATTGCCAAGGCGCTGTCGCTCAACACCGAGATCCTGATCATGGATGAGCCCACCAGCGCCTTGACCGAGTCGGAGGTGGCGCGGCTCTACCGGGTCATTGAGCGCCTGCGGGAACAGAACGTGACGATCCTCTACATCTCGCACAAGATGGACGAGATCTTCAGGATCTCCGACCGGATCACGGTCCTTCGCGATGGCCAGCTGGTCGAGACACTCGACCGCGAGGCGGCTGATCCGCGCCGGGTCACCCACCTGATGGTGGGCCGTGAGATCGAGGCGACGAGCTTCGATGAGCCGCGCAAGCCTTCCGGAGAAATTCTTCGGGTAGAGAAGCTGTCCCTCCCCTGGCCGGGTCACGCCAAGGAGTGGAGGCTTCGTGACATCAGCTTCTCCCTGCAGGGCGGAGAAATTCTCGGTATCGCAGGGCTCATGGGGGCCGGGCGCACCGAGCTGATGGAGTGTCTCTTCGGGGCATCCGAGGTTCCCTACCAGGGAGAGGTGGTGCTCGACGGGGAGAGCGTTCGCTTCCGGCATCCTGCCGAGGCTAAGGCGGCCGGTGTCGCTCTTGTCACAGAGGACCGCAAGCGTCTCGGGCTCTTCTCCCAGATGAGTGTCGGCAACAACATCACTATGTGCACCCTCGACGAGCTTGTCTCTATGCCGCTTCGGCAGATTGACCGGCGCAAGGAGGCTGCTGCTGCCGAAGAATCGATCAGCCAGCTGGCGATCAAGACCTCCGGGCCGGATGCCCAGGTCACCAGTCTCAGCGGCGGCAACCAGCAGAAGACCATCATCGCCCGCTGGCTGCGCACCGATCCGAAGGTGCTGCTCCTTGACGATCCCACCCGCGGAGTCGACGTCGGGGCGAAGGCGGAGCTCTACCGCCTGATGGACAGCCTCTGCCGCGATGGCCTGGGCATTCTCCTGACCTCCAGCGAGCTCCCAGAGCTCCTGACGGTCTGCGACCGCATCATCGTCTTCTGCGAGGGTCGCCTCACCGGGGAATTTACCCGAGAGGAGGCCACCGAGGAGAAGCTGATGGAGGCCGCGACCCAGCTCGAATAGCGGCCTGCCGCGCCTTCGCCTTACTCGTCTTTGAAGCTGATGAGCTCGACGTCGAAGATCAGCGTCGCCTTCGGCGGAATGGTGGGCGGCCGTCCTCTTTCTCCATAGGCGATGGCATAGGGAATGATCAGCTTGCGCTTGCCGCCGGGCTTCATGGTGCCGAGACCCTCGGTCCAGCCGGGAATGACCCGGTTCAGGGGGAAGGTTGCCGGTTGGCCGCGCTTGACGGAGCTGTCAAACATGGTGCCATCGACGAGCCAGCCGCTGTAGTGAACGGTACAGGCGGAGGTGGGCTTTGGCGAGGGACCCTTGCCGACCTTGATGTCGTAGTACTGGAGACCGGTCTTGGTTGTTACGGGCTCGCCGGTCACAGCGTCTCCGGGGTAGCGCGGCACCATGGCGCTCGAGGTTACCTTGCCGGTGTTTGCATCGATGCTCACCCGGGTCTGTTTGCCTCCGCCGTAGATGGTCACCTCAACCGAGGGCTTCTCGGCATCGAGTTTCATCGCTGCGCTATGGGCTACGCCCCCGGCGCTCTTTTCAGCAGTGGCTATGGCGGTGGCCAGGCTCGTCTTCGAGGCGCGAATCTTCTTTTCCGTCGAGCCGGCCTCGGGAGGCAGCGTGGTGTAGTCCTGGGCAATGATGCCGAGTGCGAGGATCGCGGTTAAAGCCGTGGTCGCGCAGGCAAGGGCGTTTTTGCGATTCATTTGAGTTTTCCTGGGTTAGAGGATCATGGAAGGGGAGGACAAGGCATCCGGCCTTCAGTAAGGTCCGGCCATGTTACAGACTTTGAGTCACGGGTGGAGATAATTGCGGACGCCGCCGCTGTTTTTCCAGGTCGCCGAAAGCACTCAGGCGAGGATGTTTCGGATGACCTCGGCCTCGAAGGTGCCGGTGAGTTTTTCCTCGAAGCCGTTGCGATTGTAGGTCAGCTTCTCGTGGTGGAGGCCCAGCTGGTGGAGGATCGTCGCGTGCCAGTCCTGCACGGTGACGCGGTCCTTGACCGCTGAGAAGCCGAGCTCGTCGGTCGCGCCGTGGATGGCGCCCCCCTTGATCCCGCCCCCGGCCATCCA
>DODI01000331.1:0-342 GCA_003509045.1 Planctomycetota bacterium
AGGCTCGGCGGGTTGCGGCCGCCGGCTCCGATGCACTCCCAGGTCTTCCCGGTCGGGTCAAAGGGGAAGACCGAGGCCGACCGCTCGTAGATCACTGGCGAGCTCTTCTCGGTGATGTGCCGCCGTTCGCCGGTTCCGCCGCCATCGCCGCTGACCAGGTAGACCCAGCCGTCGAGCCCGCGAAGCAGGGTGTGCGCGGCGTGGTCGCCTCCGGTGTTGAAGCGCTCCCCGAGCCGGCGCTCACGCTTCAGCGTGCCGCCGGCCTTGTAGCCGCTGTAGAGCTGCACGCCATCACCGCCGACGGCGTAGAGGTGGTCGCCGTAGACGACGAGTCCCTGCGGG
>DODI01000331.1:659-5397 GCA_003509045.1 Planctomycetota bacterium
CGAGTCCCTGCGGGCCGCGCCCGCCGAGGCCGGTGGCGATCACCTTCGTGGTGTCGTAGACCTGGTCGCCATCTGTATCTTCGAGTCGGCGAACCGCGTTGCCATCGCCAACCAGCAGCCGCCCCTCTCCGTCAAGGACCAGGTCGTAGGAGCCGCCTGTGAGCGATCGGTCGGCGGCCTTGTAGATGTGGAAGCCCGGTGGCAGGTTGAACTGGTTGTCGAGCAGCCTGGGCGCCTCGGCTGTTGTCGTTCTGATGAGGGCCAGGGAAACAAGGACGGCAAGGCAGGATTGCCAGCAGGTGCGGTTCATTTTATTTCTCCAATTTGCTTTCGACCTTCAGGGGCTCCTTCTCCTTAGTGTAGCAAATTTACCCGGCCTGTTCTTCCCGCTGCTCGTGGGGTTTCTTGCCTCGGGGGCAAGCCTGCCTTAGGCTGGTGGGTCCTGGTAAGCAAGGAATAAGGAAAGGCGAGGGCATGAGGATGCGATGCGCTGTTGCTGTAATGACGGCCCTGCTCCTGGCCGCTGGAGTCGTGGAGGCGCAGGAACTTACCCGTGGGCCGTTTCTACAGCTAGGTGCGACCGATTCGATGATGGTCGTCTGGAGGACTGCCGCTCCTTTAACCGGGACTGTTGAGTACGGCCCGGATGCAGGGCTGGGGTTGAGTGTCGAAAGCCCTGCCCCATCCACCGAGCACGCAGTAGCCCTCACCGGGCTCTCAGCCGGTACGGAGTATCATTACCGGGTTCTCTCCGGCGGCGTGGCGGTGGCGGATGGACTGCGTTTCAGGACCTTTCCGGAGCCCGCTTCCGCCGGGGAGTTTCGCGTTGTCGTTGTCGGTGACACAGGCACCGGCAACCAGGCGCAGCTCGATGTCGCGGCCGGAATCCGGCTTTCCGCCCCGGATGTCGGGATTCACACCGGCGACTTTATTTATCCGCGCGGCGGCAGCGACCTCGAGATGGACAGGAAGTATTTCGGCATCTATGCCGAGACCATCTCGCGTTCGGTGATCTATCCGACGGTGGGAAACCACGACCTCGATGACGGCGGAACGGTCTTTTTCGGCTCCTTTCACCTGCCCGATGACAGCCCTGGAGGCGAGCGATATTATTCCTTCGAGTACGGGGACGCGCTTTTTCTGATCCTCGATTCCAACCAGGGTATGGGGGTGGGGACAGCCCAGCATGCGTGGATCGAGGAGCAGCTGGCCGGTAGCCGGAAGCTCTGGAAGATCGCCTCGCTGCATCACCCTCTCTACGCGGCCTGGCTGGCGGTCGAGGCCAATAGGCGGGTTCTCGATCCTCTCTTCGCGCGCTACGGGGTCGACCTGGTGTTCCAGGCCCACGCCCATTTCTACGAGAGGTTCTATCCGATGAGGAATGGCCGGGCGGTGGGAACCGGAGAGGATCCTGATTACCGGGATCCCGATGCTCCGGTCTATGTCGTCACCGGGGGCGGAGGGGGAAGCCTCGCGCAGAGAAACCCTGGCGCCAACACAGCCTATTACGCAAGCGTTTACCACCACGTCCGGATGGATTTCCAAGGCCCAAGGCTTCTGCTGTCCGCGGTGGACAGGGACAACCGGGTATTCGACAATATGAGTATCAGCAAGGTTGTTGCCCCGGTTTTCAAACGGGGCGATACCGATGGAGATGGCGAGCTGCTCATTACCGATGCAGTCAGGATTCTCAACTATCTTTTCCTTGGGGGCGACCTCATCTCCTGCGTCGAGGCGGCAAACTTTGACAACAGCGAGTCGGTTGATATCTCAGATGGAATCCACGTGCTCAATTACCTCTTCAGGGGCGGGCCTCCACCGGCGCCTCCGGGGCCTCCCCCGGGCGGCTGTGGTTCGGATCCGGATCCTGCCGGCGGAGCAGGAGATCTCGGGTGCGAGGAATACCCCGGCTGTTGAAGAGGGGATGGGGTGTTCTCAGGATCAAGAGTAGTTATGATGAGCCGTATGTTTAAGTCACTTCACATCGAACATCTCGCTCGCCGGCTGCTTTCCTGCATCTGCATGGGTTTCGTCCTATTGTCTTCTCTCCAGGTTTTCCCCAGCGAGGGAAAAACAGAGAGAGAGTCCCGGCCTAATTTTCTCATCGTCATGGCCGATGACTGCACCTACAACGACCTGCCGCTCTACGGCGGACAGAACGCAAAGACGCCGAATATCGACAGACTGGCTTCACAGGGCCTGACCTTCAATCTGGCCTACCTGAGCGAGGCGATGTGCCAGCCCTGCCGGGCGGAGCTTTATTCAGGGCAGTACCCGATGCGTAACGGCTGCGCCTGGAACCATTCGTCGAGCAGACCGACGGTCACCAGCATGCCGCAGCACCTCAAGGCTCTCGGTTACAGGGTCGGGATCGCCGGCAAGGTACATGTGAAGCCGCAGAAGGCCTTCCCCTTCGTGAAAGTCGGAGGCTTCGATCCCAGCTGCGTACGCAATCCGACCCGCAGGCACGACCTGAAATCAGTCGGCGAGTTCATCTCAAGGGCAGGGGGGCAGCCATTCTGCCTGGTCGTCGCCCTCGTCGAGCCGCACGTTCCCTGGGTGATGGGAGACGCGTCGAAGTACCCGCCGAAGAAGATCAAGCTGCCGGAGAATATCGCCGATACGCCGAGGACGCGTGAGGACTATGGTAAATATCTCGCTGAGATCACCTACATGGATGGGCAGGTAGGTGATCTCCTCGGGGCTCTTGATAAGTCAGGCAAGGCCGATGAGACGCTGGTCCTTTTTACCTCGGAGCAGGGCTCCCAGTTCCCCGGTTGCAAGTGGACCAATTGGGATACCGGCCTGCATACGGCACTCATCGCCCGATGGCCCGGGAAGACACCGGTCGGAAAAAGGACCGACGCGCTGGTGCAGTACGCCGACATCCTGCCGACGCTGCTGGAGGCGGCGGGAGGTGATCCGGGGACGAAGCATTACGACGGCAGCAGCTTCCTCGAGGTTTTGGCGGGCAAGACACAGAAGCACCGCTCCTATGCCTACGGTATCCACAACAATATTCCCGAGGGGCCGGCCTACCCGATTCGCACCGTAAGCGATGGGAAATACCGCTATATCCGCAACCTGCTCCCCAATGAACTCTACATCGAGAAGCATCTCATGGGCATGAGAGGGAACGGCCAGTTGAACAATCCCTACTGGTCGACCTGGGTGCGGGAAACGTGGGCCAACGCGCACACCTACAAGCTGGTGAAGCGTTACATGCAACGACCGCCGGAAGAGCTCTACCACACGGCTGACGACCGTTATGAAATGAAGAACCTTGCGGGACTTTCCGGCCAGCAGGAGAGACTTGGCAGACTGAGGACGGAGCTCGAACGCTGGCTGAAGGCGCAATCCGATCCGGGGGCGCCAGTGGATACCGACAAGGCAATCCAGGCGGCGCGGAAGGGAAGGCACCTCTACGGCGCCTCTCCCGGCGGAAAATGAGCCCCGGGGCAATCAGAGCCCGGCGATGATTCGTTCGGCGATCTCTCGCACGTAGCTGTCATCTTCTTCCTGGTTGGCGTTGATCAGGAGATTGCAGGTCTCCCGGGCCTTGTCCTTGTTACCGGAGGCTGCGAGGTTCTCAGCCAGCAGGAGGGCTGCCTTATTCGCCTGGATTTTTTCCCAGCTCTTCGCCTTTGCGGCAGCTTTGACGACAGGCTGGACACAGGCAGGGGCGGCGACTCTCGCCAGGCCCCAACCGGCGACCAGGCGGGTGTTTTCATCTTTGTCTTCGGTGGCGCCGGCCAGCGCGGCGGTGGAGGCCGTATCGCGAATGCTGCCTAATGCCTGCAGGATCGCCAGCCGCCTGCGTCCCTTCGCTCCGGCGAGGGCTTTTCGCAGCGGCTCACCGGCTCCCGTCCCGATGGCGACCAGGGCGCTCAAGGCATGCTCCCAGATGCCGGGTTTCTCCAGCAGGGCTCCCAGCGTCTTGACGACCTCCGGGCCACCGGCGCATTGCAGCTCGCGCAGAAGATACTCCTGCGCTCCAGGGGGAGGGTTGTCGCCGCCAAGGAGGGAGGCGAGAGCCTCGGTGAAGACCAGCTTGTCTTTGTCTCTGCCCTTGTCTCCGACGCGCAGGGCGATGGCATGAAGGAGATAGCCGGGCTTGAAGTTTTTCTCTCCCTTACCGTTGGCATCGCGGATCATTTCCGCCAGCTCGAGGATCGCTTCGCGGCCCCCTGAGAGAATAGAGGCCACCAGCTTCTTCGCCTCATCAGGCGCCGGACCGGTGAACTTGCTTGCAGTGCCGGGTCGATCGGCGTCAGGGAGCTTCTCGACGATGGCTGCCACGTTGACTTGTTTTTTCATGGTTCAGGTTCCTTCCTGCCTTCTTGGGCAGGGTTCGGTTGTTTCTCAGAGATGCCAGGGGGCGCGCATGGGCTGGTTGACCAGGCGGTTGGCCTCCTCGTCGCCGACGATCTGCTCGGTGACGGGGTCGAAATGGATCTTGCGGCCCATGCGGATCGCTATATTGGCCAGGTGCATGATGGTGACCGTCCTGTGGGCGGCCTCGGCATTACCCCCTGCCGGCTTGCGGGCCTTGACTGCGTCTCCGAAACCGAGCAGTCGTTCCGGGTCGGGCATTTCAGCCAGCTTCCTGCGGTCATCGGGGGTGAGGTCATTGGCGCTGATGTCCCGGTTTTGTTTTCGATTATAGCGTTTTCCCCATTCTCGGCTCTCGAGGACGAGGGTGAAGCCATTGGCGTATTTCAGCTCCACCCAGCCCCAC
>DODI01000017.1:0-4252 GCA_003509045.1 Planctomycetota bacterium
GCTTTTCCAGCGCATGCTTGGCGCTGTCGGCGCTATAGCTCTCATCGCCATGGTGTTCTGGGATGCGTTCCCTTCTTCGGTCGAGGAGTCGCCACTCCAGCTGGCCGACAACATTCCCCGGCCTGGAGCTGCCCGGGAGAACCTTGCCGAGGAGCTGTCCGTTTCCTCAGCCGCTGTGGGAATTGCGAAGCCGGCTGAAGCGGACCGGGATGCTGTTGAGGGTGTCGTGGAGAGTGTTGTTGAGGTTGCCCCGGAACCCGGGCCGGAAACCCTGGCGGCCGCTCCCCCCGCAGGCGAGCCTGCTAGTGCAGCGCCGCCGGAAGAGGTTCGGGATATTGCCCCGGCGAAACGAGCTTCTGTTTCCGCTGCGTCTGAAGCGTCCGCGCCGCCGGTCTCCCCCGGCGGAGCCGAGCTTGCGGCGCCTGCGGTCGTTGCGGAGCCCCTCCCCGATGCAGCAGAAGCCGTCGAGGCTGATGAGCCAGAGCCCGTGGTTGCCGAGAAACCCTCCGGGAATAAGCCGGCTGCGGGGATCGAGGTGAGCCGAGAGAGCGTCAATGGCCAACTGGTCGCCGTGCGCTACGAGGTCGCGGTTTCCCGCTCACGGCTCGGAGAGCTCAACACCTGGAGAAAAAAACAGTCTTCGCAGGCGCGTCCTGCGGCCGCGGCCTCGCGCGCGTCCCCCCGCCCCCTCAGCCGCAGCTTGAGGACTCCCGCGGCCGCCTCGAAGTCGGCGCGAAAGATGCGGCTCAGGGCGCCCTCGGCCGAGGCGGAAGCCCTGACGCTGCTGGTTGACCTCGCCCGGCTCGAGAGCCTGCGCGCGGAGCTCGGCAGCCTGCAGGGACCCGCCGGGTCGTCTTTGCCCGCCAATTCTTCGGCTGCAAAGGACGGCGCGGCCCTGGCCGATCGTGCCCGGGAGGCCAGCGCGGCTCCCGCCGGCAAGACCGGCTCTACCAGGAGGAGGTATGGTGGATTCGGCCAGCTTGGAAATCGGCTCGGATCGAAAAAGAAGGCGTCCTCCGCCAAGGCCAGGGCTCCGGCGCCTGAAAAATTCAGGGCTGTCGAGGCTGCAAAGGTGCGGGTGGAGATTCGCTTCCGGATTGTTTCCGACTGAGCTTCAGCTCTTTCGGTAGCGGCGCGAGTTCTCGACCAGGAATTCCCGCTCCTCATCGCTCAGGCTGCCCATGCCTTTCTGGTGGATCTTCTCGAGCAGCTCGTCGACGCGTCTGGAGACGGCGACGGTCACCCGCGGCTTCTCGTCTTTCTGTTGATGGCCTTTCCACAGTGAGCCGCTTCCTTGAGAGCGAGTTTCTTTTTTACGGCGCCGGCGGCCTCCGCCGAAACGCTGGCGCAGGGTGCTCCAGCGCAGGTCGAAGAATTTATAAAGTACCCCCCAGCCGGCGCCGGCGAGGTGAGCGAAGTTGGCTACTCCCGCGTTGCCATGGCCTATGGCGCCGGAGAGATCGCCCCACAGGACAATGCAGCCAAGTAACCAGGCCGGTACAGGGATGAGCAAGTAGATATACCAGGTTCTCTTGGGATAATGACAGATATAGAGTGCCATGACACCCATGACCCCACCCGATGCTCCGAGAATCGGGATGTTTCCGGAGCCTTGCTGGAACTGTACAAAGCTCTCGATCAGAACAGCCAGGGCTCCGGCGAAGAGGTAGAAGATCCAGAATTCCCGGCGCCCGTAGATTCGTTCAAGCTCCCGGCCGCAGATCCAGAGTATGAACATATTAAAGACGATGTGCCAGATGCTCGATTCTGAATGAGCGAAGCAGGCGGTGACCAGCCGCCAGAGCTCCGGGAAGCCGCCGCCGAAAATACTGTCACCCGAGGCGGACATGAACTGGCCAACGGTTGAAAAGGCCCCCGGCCCGGGCCGGGTGATCAGCTGCAGGAACCAGAAACCGACATTGAGCAGGATGATGGTGCCCACGCCGGTCATGGCCCAGCTCTTGAGCTGCGCATTGCCTCCCGGGTTCCGGTAGTAGTCGCGGTCGTAGATTCCCATCGCCTGCGTATTCTAACGAGTCGTCTGTCCCACCGCTACGAGGGCGGGAGCTACTACTTGTTTCGGCATTCTTCGCCTGTGACAGTAGATGGACAGCCCGCAAATAGCTCATGTGTGTCTTTTACCGGTTCGGGACCGATTTTTCTCAGCCTCTCAGCAGGATTTTCCGGTCTCTTCTGCGGATTCTTCAGCCTCTCCATCCGGCTGCTTTTCTTTGCTTTGCCAGAAGGTGTGCAGGCCGCACTCGGTCTTGGCCTTGCCGGCCCAGCGTCCGGCACGCTCGTCGTCGGAGTCGCCGCAGGCGCTGGTGCAGGGCTCGCAGCCGATGCTGTTGTAGCCCATGGAAAAGAGCGGGTGCTGCGGCAGGTCGTGTTTCTCCGTGTATTCGTCGACGAGGTCCTTAGTCCAGAAGGCCAGCGGCTGGATCTTGACCAGGTTGCCTCCCATCAGCTCGATTCCTTCAGCCTGGGCACGGGTAGATGACTGGTCACGGCGAACGCCGGCAATCCAGGCCTGGTATTCGCCCTCCTCGCCGAAGAGTTCTCGGAAGGGCTCGACCTTGTTCTTATGGCAGCAGAGGTCGGGGTCGGTCTCGTAGAGCTTGTCGCCGAATTTTTTGACGAACTCGACTCCGAAGAGGGTCGGCTTCCTGGCGACGAGGTTGACCTTCCACAGGTCCCTGAGCTCGTCGAGGAACGCGAGGGTCTCCTTGAAGTGGAAGCCGGTATCGATGAAGTAGACCGGCACCTCGGGGCAGACGTCCTTCACCATGTGGAGGATGCACATGCCGCTCTTGCCGAAGGCGGTGCTCATCATCAGGTTCTCGCCGAGCAGGTCGTGGGCCCAGCGAATGAGCCTCCCGGGTTCGCGGTCGATTCCTTCTTCGCGCGCCGCGGAGGCCGCCTGCTCTAACGTCGCCTGGTCGATGCGTGTCATGATGAGACCCTCGCCTCCAGCGCCGCCGTCAGTTGCTCCCGCAGACGAACGACCTCTCCTACGAGGATAAGGGCGGGCGGCCTGATGCCGGCCGCGGTGGCTTCACGAACGATTTCCGACAGCTCGGAGCAGATGACGCGCTCGCCGGGCAGGGTTCCGTTCTCGACGATGGCCACGGGGGTCTCCTCGCCGACGCCCTCGGCTCGCAGATCCTCGATAACTTGCTCGAGCCGGTTGATCGCCATGAAGTAGACGAAGGTCGTTCCCCGCGCCGCCGTCTCGGCGGGGCCCGCGTCCGTGGAGTCGTCCTTCATGGCGTGCCCGCTGCGAATGATCACCTCGCTGGCGACCTCCCGGTGGGTCACGGGTATGCCGGCCGAGATCGCCACCGAGCAGAGGGCCGAGACTCCCGGAACGATCTCGTAGTCGATGCCGGCCTCGGCCAGGGCGATCATTTCTTCAGCGCCACGTCCGAAGAGCACCGGGTCGCCACCCTTCAGCCGGACCACGTTTCGTCCATCGCTCGCGGCGGAGATCATCAGCTCGACGGGATCGATTTCGCGGCCGCAGCCGACCTCCTTGCCGACGTAGATCTTTTCCGCGCTCTCCGGGATCAGCCCGAGCACCTGTTCGCTGACCAGCCGGTCGTGGCAGACGAGATCGGCGTTTTCGAGCAGCCTGGCGGCCTTCACCGTCAGCAGGCCGGGGTCGCCGGGGCCCGCGCCGACCAGGTAGACCTTTCCCGACGAGGCCGCGGGCTGGTTTTCCCCGGCCGGAGTTCCCGCATTCGCGGCCTCGGGTTCCTCCCTGGCCTCAAGCCAGCTCTCGAGCTGCCGGCTGACGGCGGCCACCAGCGCCGGGTCCTGTCCATCGCTCGAGAGCGCCAGCTTCAGCGCGCCTGCGTCGACCAGGCCCGGGACGTGGAAGTCACAGAGCCCCTCGTCCTCGGCGCTGTTGAAGAGAATGCCGAGCTCCCGCGCCTCTTCTTTCACGTTCTCGGACAGCTTGTGGTCTCCGGTGGCCGTCAAGACCAGGTCGGCCTTCTCGATGTCTCCCCGGCGGTAGGGCCGCCTCTCCCAGTCGAGCTCGCCTTTTTCGTCGAGCGAGGTGATCTCTTCGAGGGCTTCCGGGCTGATGACCGTTACCCTCGCGCCGGCCTCCAGCAGCCTGCGGATTCTCCTGAGAGCCACGGAGCCGGCGCCGACGACGGTCACCCGGCGGTTCTCGAGCTTATGAAAGAGAGGGTAGAGGGAACTCACGGGAATTACTGTCCTTAGTTGGTATAAAAAAACCGTCCTT
>DODI01000354.1:0-7415 GCA_003509045.1 Planctomycetota bacterium
CGACGATGCTGGCGGCGACGACGACGCTGGCGGCGACGATTTCGGAGCTGATCTTGGCGGCGATGACGATGCTGGCGACGACGACGACGCTGGTGGCGACGACTCCTTCGGGGCCAATATCGAATAGATCTGCCCCCTTTCGAGGCTGGTCGGCACAGTTCATCGCGAAGCGTTTTCCGCCTGGGGCGGGACGGCGGAGCCGTGTCTTCATTTCCGCTGGCCGTTGATAAGTTTCTCCCGGCGTGCTTTCTGCTGTGGTGACTTGGTAAGATAGGCGCTCCAGCTGAAACACCACATCGAGGAGCTGCCAATGAAAGCTTGCCTAATTACAGCCCTGCTGTCGGGCCTGTTGATCGCGTCACCTTCATCGGCGGAGACCGGCTGGGGTCGGCTTCGCGTCCCGGGTTTCTGGGAAGCCGAGCACGGCGGAACCATCAAGAGCCACGATGGCTATGCCTGGTACCGTTGTTTTGTGAAGGTACCCGCGGGCTGGAAAGGCGGCGCCCTGTCGCTGAGTCTTGGCCGGATCGATGATTGCGATGAGACCTATTTCAACGGCAATCGAATCGGGGGAATGGGGTCTCTGAAGCCCTACCGGACGGCCTCGGGAATTGACAGGCGCTACGTTGTTTCACCCACACAGGTAAACTACGGAGGCTACAACCTCATCGCTGTGCGCGTATGGGATGGCGGGGGCGCCGGAGGTATCTCCGCGGGGCCCTTGTCACTGGGAGGGGAAGCCGGGAGCCTGGCGCTCAAGGGCAAGTGGGAGTTTCGCACCGATGATGATCCCGCCTTCTCGAAATGGCCGCGTGACAAGGCCGGGGCTCAGGACAGCGCCGTGGCGGCCAGCTTCCTTCGCGGTGCCGGAAAGGCCTTCGGAAAAGAACCTGATTATTCGCCGCTTGCCGGGACCCGTGCCCTCAAGATGACGGGCGATATGGCCGCTCACGTGGTTGCCGGCGCGGATCGATTTCTCCTGGGCGAGCTGGCCAGGTCGGTTCAACGTCGCGGGAGGTTCTGGAATCGCGATAAGAGTTCGCCTGAAAAATACAACGCCTCTATTTCAGCCAACCGCGCCCGCCTGGCGCATATCCTGGGGGTTCGTGATTCCCGGGTGCCGTTTGATGGGCCGGAGCTGATTGCGAGCACTGCGCGTCCGGCGCTGGCGGGTAAGGGAAAGACCTTTGAGGCCTTCGCGGTGCGGTGGCCCGCCTTTGGGGATGTGAACGGAGAGGGACTGCTCCTGGTCCCTGTCGGAAGGCCCGCGGCCGGGCACATCATCGCGATTCCAGATGCCGGGCAGACACCTGAGATGATTGCGGGCCTCAGCGAGGGAATAGAGGCCGGGTCACAATTCGCCCGCCGTCTGGCGGAAAGCGGCTGCGCCGTTCTCATACCGACCATCATCAATCGGGACATCTCCCGCCGCCGCCTGACCAACCGGGAGTTTCTCTACCGGTCGGCGTTTGAGATGGGGCGCCACCTTGCCGGCTACGAGGTCCAGAAGGTGCTGGCGGCAGTCGACTGGATCGTAAAGGATTCGGGAGAGGAGGATCCCTCCATCGGCGTGATCGGCTGGGGGGAGGGCGGCTTCCTTGCTCTCTTTGCAGGGGCCCTCGACACCCGCATCGACGCGGTCTGCGTCAGCGGCAGCTTTGATGAGCGGGAGGGGATCTGGCAGGAACCGATCGATCGCAACGTCTTCGGACTGCTCGAACAGTTTGGAGATGCCGAGCTGGCTGCGATGGTCGCGCCCCGCGGCCTGACGGTCGAGGCCGCTCGCGGCCCGCAGGTTGTCGTTCCACCTGGAACCGGCGGCGGCCCCGGGAAGCTTGAGACCCCGGCGCTCGATCGTGTGCGCCGGGAGTTTGAGCGGGCAGGCCGGCTCGTCGAAGGGCTCGAGTCACCCCGCGGATTGAAGCTGGTCCTCAGCGGCGATGGCACCGGCCCCTTCGGCTCCGCCCCGGCCCTGGAGTCGTTCCTCGGGCAGCTTCACCCGGGCCTGGAGCTTGCAGCCGATGCCGGCGGGGCGAGCTCGCGGGCAGCGGTCGATGTGGCCAGTCGTCATGCGCGGCAGATGCACGAGATCGACCGTCACAACCAGTGGCTCCTTCGCGAGAGCCCCTATGTTCGTAACGAGTTTTTCAGGAAGGTTGACTACAGCTCACTGGAGAAATATGCGCAAACCATCGAGCCCTATCGGGAGTTCTTCTACGATGAGGTGATCGGCCGCTGTGATTATAAGCTTCAGCCTTTCAACGCGAGGAGTCGCAAGAGTCACGAGGGCGCGAACTGGACGGGCTACGAAGTTGTTCTCGATGTCTTCGAGGGAGTGGTCGCCTACGGCCTGCTCTTATTGCCCAAGGACCTGCGTCCCGGTGAACGCCGACCGGTGGTGGTCTGTCAGCACGGGCTCGAGGGGCGCCCCCAGTCCGTAATCGGCCAGAGGGATTTCGGTCCCTACAAGGCCTTCGCGGCAGCGCTTGCCAATCGCGGCTTCATCACCTTCGCCCCCCAGAATCTCTACATTGGCCAGGACCGGTTTCGTACGCTCCAGCGCAAGGCGAACCCGGTCAAGAAGACTCTCTTTTCGATCATCGTGCCGCAGCATCAGCAGATCGTTGACTGGTTGGAGACCCAGCCCTTCGTCGACCCGAAACGAATCGCCTTCTACGGGCTCTCCTACGGCGGCAAGGCGGCGATGCGGGTTCCTCCGCTGGTGAAGGAGTACTGCCTGTCGATCTGTTCAGCGGACTTTAATGAGTGGGTGTGGAAGAACGCCTCCACCCGAAGCCGCTATAGCTATGTCTGGACCGGGGAGTACGAGATCTTCGAGTTCGACCTCGGCAGCACCTTCAACTACGCCGAGATGGCGCGCCTGATCGCGCCGCGTCCGTTCATGGTCGAGCGGGGGCACTTCGACGGCGTAGCCCCGGATGAGACGGTAGCTTACGAATTTGCTAAGGTTCGGTTCGCCTACGCGGCGCGGCTGGGCATTGGCGATCGCTGTGAGCTCGAGTGGTTCGTAGGTCCGCACACCATCAACGGTAAAGGCACCTTCGATTTCCTGCACAAGCATCTCGACTGGCCGAAGAAATGAGGGCCATGCGGACCCGCTCTACTCGACGATCACCTTCGCGCTCGAGCTGCGGCCGAAGGTTTCCGGCTGGTACATCTCCTCGGCTTTCGCCGGCGGTACGACAAAGGTGCCGGGGGTCGTAGCCCGGGCAACGTAGGAATAGGAGTGCACGCCGGCCCAGACCAGCGAGGAGAAGGCCTCTGCCCTGTCGTCACGCAGGTTCTGATGCTGGTACCAGGTTCCCCGCCACCACCAGCCGCCGCGCCGGGGCGCGATTCCGCCAGGGGGAGGCGTGGGCTGGCCGCCTGTGACCGCCAGGGCCGGGTTGAGCGGCTCGAGTCCGGCGGGGAGCGGGTCGGTGAGGGCCACGTGGTAGCGTCGCGCGGGAGCGACCATCGTGACCACCGCGCGGACCTTCGCGCCGAGCTTGATTTTCCAGGAGCCATCCTTCTCGCGTTTGACGTCGCCGGGGTCATCGATCGCTTCGTAGCGCCGTTGAATGGTGAAGCCATGATCGCTCGGCTCGAGCTCGAGCTTCGCCGGGGCGTAACGGAGCCCGAGGCGGTAGTAGAGCCGGCCCTTTCCCTCCTTGCTGAGGACAAGGCTCTTCTTCTTGTCCAGGTGGGCCATTGGAATCGAGATGTGATGGTAGTCGGTATTGCGGCCCTCGAATTCATGCTGGCCCGCGAAGTTTTTTCCGAGCCAGGCCCGCGCCACGAAGTAGGGCTCGTCGGCCTCGAAGACCTGGAAGTAGCGATCGAGGCTCAGGAGCACGAAGGCGTTTTCCTGGGTGTTCCCCCAGCGGCCCTTGACCCGGTGGGCCAGCAGCCCCTTGACCAGCTTGGGTACCAGATCGCTCTGGGGATTGGTGTTGATCATCGCCTCGAGGATGATGGCGTCGGTTCGCCTGGAGGAGTGCAGCAGCAGGTGCGCGCCGTCGGCGTAGGAGGTTGTGAACTGGGCCGTCGACGCGGTCTCGACAACAAGCTGGCCGAAACGCTTGAGCGTCGCCTCGCGCAGCTCCCGTGATTTCGGGTCGCTGGCGAGGACCGTCAGCAGCCATCCGGCAGCCTCCAGCGGCATTTCTTTCTGCGGCGTATCTCCGAGCAGCAGGCGAGCGGCCGTGAGGGTGTTTTTTCCAGGCTTTTTCTTGCCGGAGAGAGCCTTGAATACATAGAGGCTGTAGGCCTTGATCGTCGTCCGGCACATCTTGGGGTATTCCTTCGGAATGTGCTTGTCGATGTTCAGCAGGTATTGCTGGGCGCGGCGGACCATGACCTCGGGGACGGTGAAGTCTTTCTGGCGCGCCCGGGCGAGGGCGTGGATCACGTGAACACTGAGGTAGGGATTGGACCGGTACTTCCTGTTCCACCAGCCGAAGCCGCCATCGGGATATTGGAGGCCCTGGAGCTTTTTGATGTCCCGGCCCACCGCGGCGATCAGCTCCTTGGCGTCCGGCAGCCCCTCGGCCTTGAAGGCCGCCAGCACATCGCGAAGCGCCGCGGTGGCGAGCACCCGGGAGGCAACCTGCTCGGCGCAGCCGTAGGGATACCTGGCCAGGTAGAGATACGCATCGGTCAGGGCATGGAGGGTCGTTGAGGAGGTCGTGACCTCGAGGCCGCCGAAACCCGGCACCACGTTGGCGGGAGCGGCCACCGCCTGTACGACGGCGTTCTGGCCGGGCTGGGATCCATCGATCTGTCCGTAGGTGGCGAAGGCCTCGGTCGTCGCCGGGGTCCAGACGGGAAGCTCGATATCGGCGGCGTCGGAGAGATTGCCGCTGACGGCGGCGACCTGGAAGCGCGCGGTTCCCGGCAGCACGGCGGCGATGGGAAAACGGACCTCGGCCCGGTCAGAGGCGGGGACGGTGACCTTCCTGCCGGCTCCGTCGAGCAGCTTGATGTTGGTGCCGCGCAACGCCACCTGGACCTCGATTGGTTTCTCGGTACGGTTCTGTATGACCACCGGCAGCTCGCAACGGTCGCCGTAGTTCAGGAAGCGGGGGGCGGAGGGCCGGACCATCAGCGGAAGCTCCGCCGTGATGGAGCTCTCCCCGGAGCCGAACTGGCGTGAGCCGGCGACCCCCACCGCCATGATGCGATAGCGTGTCAGGCTGTCGGGGAGCTTCAGCTTGACCTGCGTAGTTCCATCGGCATCGGTGGGGAGCTTCGCGGCGAAGAGCGCCAGGGCGCTGAAGTCGCTGCGCATGGAGATGGCTCCAGCGCCGCCGCCGTCTTCGTCCGAGGCGCCGAAGACGGCCGCGTTTCTCATCAGGCCCTTCTTCGCGGAGCGCATGCTCATGCTCACACCCCCAGCCCTGCCGCCAGGGGCTCCCAGCTGCATGGAGTCCGCCATCATCTCGACCTCCGCGGTCTCCTCTCCCGCCTCCAGCAGCGCCAGCCGCTCAACGAATTCGCGCAGCTGTACGTAGCCGCGGAACCTGTAATCCCGGACCCCATCACCCCGGTTCCTGTAGAAACTCTGCAGGGGGTTGGCGAGCTTGTAGCCGGTGAGCGCGAGAATCGCCTCGTCGACGACCACGACGGCCACCTCCGCGTCTTTAACGGGTTTGTTGTTGGCATCGTGGACCTCCACCTTGACGAAGGTCTCGCCCCCCGGTATGAGCCGGTCCGCTCCCGGAGTCGCCTTGATCGCAAGGGTGCGGGAGTAGGGCGGCACCTTCAGCGCCAGGCGCCCGGAGGCGTAGGCAGGCCGGGCGGGTAATTTTTTATCGGGTTTGCCGCCGGGGCCGATGCGTTTCGCCGAGCCGACCAGGTCGACCTGGACCGAGATCCCGGGGACCATGTCTTCGCGAATGGGGACCTCGATGGTGTGGGTCCCCTTTTCGATCCGCAGCCGGCGGGTCTCGACGATTCCCGAGCGCCGCAGCGTGATCACGGCCTCGGCCGGAGAGAAGGGTAGCTGGGCAAGTACCCGGGCGGTCTCTCCTGCCTTGTACTCCTTCTTGTCGGGGACCAGGGTGACCGCCTCCTGCTCGAGCCGGCGGTTTTCCGGACGCTTTTCTCCCGCGATCCAGAGTGTCAGCTGGCTCTGGTTTTTTCTTTTCTTCTCATCGGTGATGACGGCGCGCAGCAGATACGATCCGCCGGGCAGACCCGCGAAGCGCGCCGGGATGGCCTTCTTCGCCGAGGCCATATTTTTGCGGGCGGCAATCTCCTCTTTCTGCAGCCACGTGCCTTTTTCCTGGACCCAGCGCTGCCGGATACAGAGGAGCTCGAAGGCCCTTCCCTCGATGAGCTTGCCATCGATGTCGGTGACAATCGTCTCGACTTCCAGGGGCTTTCCTTCATCGACGAAGGTCTTCTCGCTGCGGAGCCCGACATAGAGGTCTGCCGGATGTACCAGGATCGTCGTTGAGGATGCCCAGGTCTGGCGATTTACATCGCTGACGCTCGCCCTCGCCTCGACGCTGGTGGGGCGCGGCGGGGAGACCGCCTTGAAGTTGATGCCGAGGCGGTGCAGCCCCAGGCCATCGGTCTTCCCGGTAAAGGTCTTGCTTGTCGGGGCGGAGCGGCCGCCGGGGAAGAAGCCGCCGCGGTGGTCGCCAAAGCGCCACCAGGGAACCCAGGTTCCAAAGACGAAGTCGCCATGGCCGGGTGGGGAGTAGCTGGCGGGCGTCTGGGTGACGACCCAGCTTACGGGGGCATCGGGAAGGGGTCCGCCGGCGTAGTAGGCGGCCGTAACCATCGCGGTCGCCTGGCTGAGGACGATGTGCGGTCCGGGGCTCTTTTCGGTCTTGACCTCGAATTCCGGCCGGCGGAACTCCTGGACCTGGAACCCGTGTCCGTGTTGTCCCGGGCTGCGGCCGGCGACGCCGAGAAAGGCGAAGGAGACATTGGCGTAGCCGAGATTGACCTCGAGCGGCAGGCGGAACGAGAGATTGAAGCCGCCAAGCCCGCTGAGCTTCAGCTCACCCTTGGCGAGCTCGTTGCCGCGCGGGCCGCGAACCTTGTAGGAGAGCCTGCGCAGGCCCTTTGGCAGCGGCTCCAGGTCGCCGCCAAGGGAGTTGACGACCCTGCGGACCCATCCCTTGATTCTTACCTCTTCGCCGGGGCGGTACATGCCGCGGTCATCGAAGACATGCCAGGCGTAGGAGTCCGGCTGCGGCCGCGCCTGCCAGCTGCTCTGCCTGCTCCACCAGGAGGTGGTCTCCGGCAGGAAGGCGAGCTCGGCACCCTTCTTCGCAGTGATCACGCCCGAGCCTGAGTTTTTCTTCGGCAGATCGAAGCTCACCAGCCCGTTTTTGTTCGAGCGCCCCGAGAGTCCGTGGGGGGAGACCTTTACCTCTACCCCTTCAAGGGTCGCTCCATCG
>DODI01000144.1:0-8464 GCA_003509045.1 Planctomycetota bacterium
GATATCGATGCCCGGGGAGCCAACCTGGCCTTCCTCCATCGAATCGGCTACCAGAACCAGAACCGGTCACATTTCTCCAGCCAGCAGTTCTGGGAAAACGGGATCCCGGGTAACGTCAGGCTCGAGGAGGGGATCTTCAACCGCTACATCACGAGCTACCTTGACGAGGAGCGCCCTCTCCAGGCCGCGACCCTCAGCGGCAACCAGATGGTCCTGATGAAAGGCGAAACCCTGATCCCTGTCATCGGCAACATCGACAGCCTCCAGCTGGCCGACAATGTCCAGCTCGGCACCTTTCCGACGGCGGACAACCCGCTCGGTACGGGACTCAAGGGCGCCTACGGCCAGGCTGGCTACAACCAGGGAATCAAATACAATAAGAAAACCTACGACACCGGGGTTGCGCTGTTGAACAACCTCCAGTTCTTCCAGGACAATGTGCTCAACAGGCCCTATTTCCCGGCGCCCAACGCCAGGCCCTACTTCGATGCAATCGGCAACAACGGCTTCAGGAATAACATCCGCGACAGCGCAAGGCTCCTGAAACAGGTTGATGACATCCAGATCGTCGGCTGCAACCAGGGAGGCTATGACACCCATGGCGGCGAGGATACCCGCTTCCCGGTTCTCATGCGGGATCTCGGCCTCGCCCTCACCGGCCTCTACCACGACCTCGCGGACATCTGGGACGACGTCCTGGTGGTCACGATGTCAGAGTTCGGCCGCACCAGCCAGGAAAACGGCAACCGCGGCACCGACCACGGAGAGGCCTCTCTCTGCTTCGCCATGGGTGGAGCGGTCAATGGCGGCGTCTACAATTGCAGCCGGGCCTCCTGGGCCAACGGTGATCTCTTCAGCACGTCCAACTCGCGCTATGTCGCCCACAAGACCGACTACAGGAACGTCTACAACGAGATCCTCAGCCGGCACCTTGGCGACCCGGACGAACAGATGAGTTCGATCATTCCGGACTACGACAATCTGGTGAGCAGAGACCGAAACGGCTACTTCGACCCGCTCAACTTTATCAACGCCTGAGCCTGGCGGGTTCCAGAATCAAGCGGCGCGCCTCGCAAAAGCGGGGCGCGCCGCTTTTTTTTACTTCTGGAGAGCCTCAACTTCCGAGAACACTGCACTTTTCGGAAATCTGCTGCTCCTGTAGCAGTCAAATCTTTACCTCGGGCAGGCAGGGAAAGATAATGCGGGGCTGTAGCTGAAGTAACATCGAGACCGATATCCAATTTCCCGCTGAGCAACGGACATAGGGCATGTGCATTGTAATCATCAAGGAGGGGCGGAACGGAAAAGCGCCTTATCGTCGCGGAAGCATCGAGCCTCCCCCAGTCAGGCTGACAAGATCCTACAATCATTCGGCTTAATGATGCTGGAACGCTACCGCTGCGGATAAGATGATAACCATTCCTTCATCCCGCAGCTTGAATTCACAACTCCTGTTATCCCCCCCTGATCCATTTCAAACATGACCGACACCAATAAAATTATCGGCTTACCTTCGACGTCCCTGCTGTTGGTAATACTGGCGCTCCTCAGCGGCTGCGACAGCTCTGCAACGGAGGCGGCCCACAGCCTGGCGACTGACGCGGCTCCCGCCCTGGATCAATTGACCGCCGAGCTCGAAAAGCTTCCTGAACTTGAACAACAGTCGGCCGAACGGGTGGCCCGGCATATCGCGGCCTCCTCTCGCGAAGACGCTGTCAAGCTGGCGGACGCCATCAGGGCAGTGAAGGCCGCCCCCAGCAGCTCGAGCGGGGAAAAGCGCCCCATCCCGATCACCACCAGGCCGGCCACCCAGGGCGATATCTCGAGCTACTACAAGACCAACGCCACCCTCGAGGTCGACAAGGATGCCGACATCGTGTCCAGGGTGAGCGGGCTGGTAAAGACGATCACCGTCGAAGAGGGCGACGAGGTCGAGGCTGGAGCGATCCTTCTTGAAATAGAGAATGACGAATACAAACACCGGGTCACCCTGGCCAGCGCCAAGACCCAGAATCTCAAATCAAAAAGGGATCGGCTGAAGGCCTTGACCGATGACCTCGTCTCCGCCCAGGAGAGAGAGACGGCCGAAACGGACTACAATGCCGCGGTCGCAGAGATGGAGCTCGCGAAGCTCAGCCTCTCCTATACGACTGTGCGGGCCACCTTTGCCGGCAAGATTGTCCAGCGCATGGTAGACCCCGGGCAGAAAGTCGGCAGCGACACGCCTGTTTTCCACCTGTCGGATTTCAGGTCGCTGCTGGCCAAGGTCTACGTACCCTCCAAGGAGTTCAAGAATCTGAAAATCGACCAGGGAGTCAACCTCGTCCTCGACAGCTCGAAGGAAGTTATGAAGGGCCGGATCAAGCTGGTCAGCCCGATCATCGATCCCGCCACCGGCACGATCAAGATCACCGTGGAGGTGTCCGATTACCCCGCCAATACCCGCCCGGGAGATTTCACCGAGGTTCAGGTCATCACCGACACCCACCCGAACGTAGTCCTTATTCCCCGCTTCGCGGTAATCACCGACCACGATGAACAGGTCGTCTTCATCGCGACCGAAGACGATACCGCCGAGAGGCGCCCCGTAGAGATCGGCTATACAGATGATGACCATGCTGAGATCACCAGTGGAATCAAGGTTGGCGAACGAGTCGTCGTAAAAGGCCAGCGACGGCTTGAAAACGGCACCATCCTGAAGATCCTCGATGATGGTTCCAAGGCCCCGGAAGTGTCCCAGGGCGCCCCGGAGAGCCAGAAAAAGAAAAGACCTGGCCCGAAGGGGTATAAGAGGAAATGAGAGCGATTGTCGCCGGAGCCGTCAGGCGAAGGGTGACCGTGGTCATGGCAGTCCTGGCTGTCGTCGCTTTCGGTTTCGTGGGCTATTCGCGGCTTTCCGTCGAGCTCTTCCCCGACATCTCCTACCCATCCATCACGGTACAGACCGACTTCCCTGACACTGCGCCCCAGGAAGTTGAGAACCTGATATCGCGCAGAATCGAGGAGGCCGTCGGTGTCCTCAGCGGCCTGCAGAGTGTCCATTCCGTCTCCCGCTCCGGCAGCTCGGAGGTCCTCCTCGAATTCGAATGGGGTTCGAATATGGATGACATGTCGATGGAGGTCAGGGAAAAGATACAACGCCTGCACCTGCCGCGAGAGGCTGAGACCCCGATCGTTCTGCGCTTCGATCCAAGCCTTGACCCGATCCTGCGCCTGGCGCTCTCAGGGCCGGGCGACCTCGGCTCCCTGCGCTACCTGGCCGAACGAAGGATCAAGCAGGCCCTTGAAACCCGCCCCGGGGTCGCCGCAGCCCAGGTGGCGGGCGGCCTCGAAGAGGAAATCCAGATCGAGGTGGACCAGGAAGGACTGGCCGCCAGGGGGATTACGCTCGAAACCGTTCAGGCCATCGTCGGGGTCTCCAATCTCAACCTCCCCGGGGGCTCCCTGCGCAGCAACGAGAGACACTACCTCGTGCGTACGATCAACGAATTCGAAAATCTCGATGAGATCCGCAACCTGATCGTAGCCCAGAGGGGAGGCGCAGCCATCCGCCTCTCCGACGTTGCGAAGGTGACACGGGGAGCAAAAGAACGCGAGATCATCACCCGGATAGATGGCCGAGAGTCCATCGAGATTTCCATCTACAAGGAGGGCGATGCGAATATCGTCGCCACCGCCGAGGACGTCAAGAATGTCATCGCTCAGTGGCAGGAAAAACTCAAAGCCGAGGACAATACGCTCACCATCCTCTTCGACCAGTCGATCTTCATCTCCCAGGCCGTTGGCGAGGTCCGCAAGGCGGCGCTGATCGGCGGAGCCCTGGCGATCATCATCCTCTTCTTCTTCCTGCGGGACATCCGAAGCACCCTGATCGTCGCCACCTCGATCCCCATCTCGGTAATAGCGACCTTCATGTTCATGTACAAGATGGATGTCTCGCTCAACCTGATGTCTCTGGGAGGGCTGACACTGGGTCTCGGTATGCTCCTGGACTCATCCATCGTCGTGCTTGAATCGATCTTTCGCAAGCGCCAGCAGGGAGCCTCCCTTCGGGAAGCCTCCATCGAGGGAACCACCGAGATCGGCCCGGCGGTGATTGCCTCGACCCTGACAACTGTGGCCGTATTCCTGCCGATCGTCTTTGTCGAGGGTGTTGCGGGGCAGATGTTCAAAGACCAGGCTCTCACGGTGACGATCAGCCTCTGCGCATCGCTGCTGGTGGCCATTACCCTCATTCCCATGCTCAGCGCTCTGGGAAGCAGGAGAGAAAAGAAAGCCGCAGTGAAGCGGGAAAAAGCCAGCGCGGACAAGGTATTTACGCTGGGTGTTATCTCGCGGGTCTACGACCTCATCGCGAGAAAAATGCTGGCCGCCCCGGTCGCCTGCCTGGCAACCGCCTTTGTCCTGTTCGCCCTGTCACTTGTTCTCCTCAGGGGAATCGGCACCGAGCTGATCCCCCAGATGAGCGAAGGAGAATTCTATTTCGAGGTCAGCCTGCCCGAAGGCAGCGCCCTCAAGGCAACTGATGATATTGTCCTGCGGATGGAAAAAGAGGCGAAGGCGTCCGGACTGGGTATCGAGCGCTCCTACTCCACCAGCGGCAGCCGCCTGGTAAGCGGCGGGATGTCGCTGAATACCATGGGCGAGAATCTCGGCCAGATCAACTTCGTGATGAAAGACAGGGGTGACGACCGGGGAGAAAAGACCGCCATCGAGAAGCTGAGGGAAAGCTATACGAACATTGAAGATCTTGACGTGAAATTCAGGCGTCCGTCGTACTTCAGCCTCAAGACTCCCATCGAGATCATCCTGTTCGGTGACCGGATCGAGGCGCTTGAGGGCCGCGCGCTGGATATGATTCGGCAGCTGAATGGGATAGAGGGCCTCGTCGATGTAAAATCATCCATGGAGGCGGGAAGCCCCGAGCTGCGCGTCATTTTTGACCGTGAACGGATCGCATCGTTCGGGCTCGATATCCGATCACTCACATCCACCCTGAGAAACCGTGTACTGGGCACGGTCCCCACTCGTTTTCGTGAGCGGGAGCGCCAGATCGACATCCGGATCCGCAACCCTGAAAAGGACCGGTCGAAGATCGCAGATATCCGCAACCTGATCATTCCCAGCCCCAGCGGCTCCAAGCTCCGCCTGCAGACGGTGGCGGAGATCCGTGAGTCCCGCGGGCCTGCGGAGATCCATCGCCTGAAGCAACAGCGCGCCGCGGTCATCACTGCCAACCTGAAGAAGGGATACGGCCTCGGCAGCGCAATCGGCGAGGTCAAAAAAATCATCGCCAGGAGCCCCGCAGAAGAGCAGCTCGCAACCGAGCTGGGCGGGCAGAACCGGGAGATGGAGATCTCCTTCAACAGCATGATGTTCGCCCTCTGCCTGGCGATCTTCCTCGTCTACCTCGTCATGGCATCGACCTTCGAGTCCTTTCTCCACCCGTTTATCATTCTCTTCACCATCCCCCTCTCCCTGATCGGAGTGGTCGCCGGGTTGTATCTCACGGGAACCACCATCACCGTCATCGTCCTGATCGGATCGGTCATGCTCGCGGGAATCGTGGTCAACAACTCCATCGTTCTCATCGACGCGATCAACCGGTTGAGGAGAAAAGGCACCGCTAAATTCAACGCGGTGCTCGCAGCCGGGCACCTGCGGCTGCGTCCCATCCTCATGACCACCCTCACCACAATCCTCGGACTCGTGCCGATGGCCTTGAGCTGGGGCGAAGGCGCTGAGCTGCGCACGCCGCTGGCCATCACCGTCATCTCGGGTCTCCTCTTCAGCACTCTCATCACCCTGGTGGTCATCCCGGCGGCCTATATGCTCGTCCCCTCCCGCATCGAACCTGATGCGGCAGAGCTACAGGAAGGCGAATCGCCATGACCCTTCCCGAGCTCGCCATCCGCCGCCATGTCACCATGCTGATGATCCTTGTGAGCATCGTCGTTCTCGGCGGCATCTCGCTAACACGCCTGCCGCTGGCTTTCATGCCGGATTTCGAGGAGCCCGAGGTCATGGTGAGAGTCCGCTATCCGGGCTCGGCTCCCGAACAGGTTGAGTACATGATCACGCGCCCGATCGAAGACGCGATGGGATCCCTCGATGGGATCAAGACGATCTGGTCACGCTCAGAGGACTGGGGCTCGATCATTCGCCTCGAATTCGAATGGGGGTCCAACATCCATCTCGCCAAGGTGGAGATCTGGGAAAAGCTCGACCGCATCCGTAAGGATCTGCCCGAGGACATCCAGGAAATATCCGTTATGGATGACTGGGATGACAAGGATGCCGAAGACCCCATCCTGGAGGGCCGCCTCAGCTTCAAGCACAACCCGAAAAACGCCTACGATATTGTCGATCGCCGAATCGTACGCCCGCTGCAGAGAGTTCCCGGCGTCGCCCAGGTGAAGCTCGAGGGCGTCTCTCCGCGCGAGGTGCGGGTCAACCTCAGACTTGCGGACCTCGAGGCCCACAACATCAGCATCCGTGATGTCCGCAGGCTCATCGATGCGAACAACTTCGACCAATCGCTTGGAAAGCTCACTGATTTAGACCAGGTTTACCAGCTGCGCATGACCGGGGCCTATTCCGATGTGGAGCACATCCGGGACCTTGCCCTCAGAGGAGATGGCCTGCGCCTGAGGGACATCGCCGAGGTCACCTTCCAGGAACGCGAGCATCGAGAGGCGCGCCACCTCAACGGAAAATCCGCGATCGGAATCTCCATCAGCGCTGAGCCCAAGGCCAATGTTCCCGAGGTCTGCGAGGCAGTCCAGGCCCGGATCCACGAGCTGCAGCAGGATCCCCGACTCCAGGACCTGCTCGTAAAAGAAGGCGGCTTCCTTGTCTGGATGGACCGGGGAGCGGAGATCCGGCGAACCCTCAAGGACCTGCTGATGAGCGGCATCTACGGCGCCCTGCTTGCCAGCATCGTACTCTACATCTTCCTCCGCAGGTTCTCGACAACCCTGATCTCGGTGCTGTGTATCCCCTTCTCGCTCATCGTCACCTGCGCCTTCATGTGGAGCCAGGACACATCTCTCAACACCTTGAGCCTGCTGGGACTGATCGTCGGCATCGGCATGCTCGTGGACAACGCGGTGGTCGTCATCGAGAGCATCTTCCGCTACCAGGAGATGGGCTACGACAGCAAGACCTCGTCCCGTATTGGAGCCAGCGATGTCTCCACCGCGGTCATCGCCGCCACCCTGACCTCGGTCATCACCTTCCTGCCCCTGATCTTCAACAAATCCAGCGAGCTCAACATCTTCCTCTCTGAAATCGGCATCACGATCTGCATTACCCTGCTCGCATCGCTCTTTATCTCCCAGACCCTCATCCCGCTGGCAACCTCCTGGGTCATCAAGGCCCGGGTTCGTAAAAAACAGGCGTGGGTTCTATGGCTGGAGAAGCGCTATGTGCGCCTGCTGAAGTTCAACCTTCGCAACAGGTGGCTGACCCCGCTGATCCTCGCGGCCATGGGCGTCTCGACCTACTACCCCTGGTCGACTGTCGACATGGACTTCGGGCACTCCCGGATAGCCTCCTACGCCGAGATCCGCTACGACTACTCTGAAAGCGCCAGCATGCAGGCGCGAGAGAAGATGATCACCAAGGTCGAGAATATCCTCGAACCCCACCGTGAGGAGCTGCTCGCCAAGAATATTTACAGCTACTGGAGCGAGCACCACACCATGACCCGTATCTACCTCAAGGATGGGATGGTCAACGAGGCCAACATCGAGAAGGTTCGCAACCGGGTCGAGAAGCTGCTCCCCCCAATCCCGGGTCTCGAGTTCAAGCTTGCCGAGCCGAAGGTCTCCTACCGCAGGGGCGGCCACCGCCGGCTGGTCGGGGTCCAGGTCACGGGTGAAGATGTCGAGGTCATCAAGGTCTGGGCCGAGAAGATGCGGGATCGATTCAGGGGGATCGAGGGCCTGGAACATACCTGGTCAACCCATGAAAGGGAGAAGACCGAGCTCCATCTCGAGTTCAACCGGGAGGCCGCATCCAACTACGGCGTCTCAGCATCGGCTGTGGCCGAAACCGTGGGGCTGACCTTCCGGGGAAGACACCTGTCCAGGTTCAGGACTCCCTACGGCGAACGCGAGATGCGGTTGACCCTCGATGAAAAAGAAACCGAGAGCCTCTCCCAGCTCCAGCAATTGCCGATTGTCTCCTCTGGAAGCAGGAAGGTCCCCATCGCCGCCGTCGCCGATGTCAACCGGCGTCGCGGACGCTACCGGATCGAGCGCGAAGACCGCCTGACGAGTATCTGGGTCGGAGGCCACTACCAGAAAGGGCAGACGGCCGAAGACTACACCGAGGCTATCGAGAAGGCCCTGGCGGATATCCAGCTTCCCCCGGGCTACACCTGGAACTTCCACAAAGAGACGAAAGAGAAACAGGAGCGTTACTGGGAATTCGCCGAGAGCCTCATCCTCGCCCTGATCCT
>DODI01000103.1:0-217 GCA_003509045.1 Planctomycetota bacterium
AGATCTCCTGGGAGATCGAACCAAATTCGTATCTCTTGCGCATGTCTCTAACGCTCTTGGGACCATCAACCCAATCAGGGAGATGGTAGCCATGGCCCGGGAGAAAGAGATACCGGTGCTGGTGGACGGGGCGCAGGCCGCAGCTCATAGCCGGGTAGACGTCGACGAGCTGGGGTGCGATTTTTATACGATCTCCGGCCACAAGATGTATGGCCCC
>DODI01000103.1:512-1970 GCA_003509045.1 Planctomycetota bacterium
CCGGCCACAAGATGTATGGCCCCACCGGCATCGGCGCCCTCTATGGAAAGGCCCAGCTCCTGGAAGAAATGCCGCCCTATCATGGAGGCGGAGAAATGATCCTCTCCGTCACATTCGACAAAACCGAATACAATCGGCTCCCTTACAAATTCGAGGCCGGGACCCCGGATATTGCCGGCGCCATTGGCCTTGGCGCCGCGATGGAGTACATCGAGGATGCCGGCCTGAAGTCTATCGAGACTCACGAAAAGAACCTCCTGGATTACGCGACTGCGGCCGTCTCTTCTATTGATAGCGTTGAGATCATCGGCCGAGCTCCTGCGAAGGCAGGGATACTCTCTTTCATCATCGATGGCGTTCATCCCCACGATGCCGGCACCATCCTGGATCAGCAAGGGGTGGCGGTAAGGGCTGGACATCATTGCGCCCAACCTGCTCTTGAGCGACTTGGAGTCCAGGCTACGGTCCGGGCCTCCTTCGCTCTCTACAACACCAGGGAAGAAATCGACCTTCTCGCTCAGGGTATTACCAAGGCGGTGGAGGTGTTTTCCTGATGTCCGGACTTCGCGACCTCTACCAGGAATTGATCCTGGACCACGGTAAGTCTCCAAGAAATCATCGGCCCATGGACGACTGCACCCACCAGGCGAACGGCTTCAACCCGGTTTGTGGAGACAAGGTGAATCTTTATCTCTCCTGCGAGGATGGCCGGGTGACGGACGTCTCCTTCGAGGGGAATGGCTGCGCCATCTCAACCGCCTCCGCCTCTCTGCTCACCCAGATAATCAAAGGTAAAAGTATCGAGGACATTTTCGAGTTGCGCAGGAAGGTGGGGGCCATGCTCACCTCCATCCCCGGCGAACACGACCAGGAAGAGATAGAGAAATTAGGAAAATTAGCGGCCTTCTCCGGTGTCTGTGAATTCCCCGGCAGGGTAAAATGCGCAACCCTCGCGTGGCATACGCTTGATGCCGCCTTGAAGGATGGCGCGAAAACCATTTCTACGGAGTGAAAAATTGACTTTCGAAGATAGCGAAGCGCCAGAATCGGAAAACCCTGAGCAAGAGCTCCCCGGCCCGGAAGACCGAGAGTTGACTCCGCTTGAGGAGGATATTCGCCTGGTCCTGAAATCGGTTTACGACCCGGAGGTTCCCGTAGATATCTATGACCTCGGGCTTGTCTACAATTTCTCCGTGAATTGCGAAGGCAAGGTAGACGTCAAGATGACCTTGACCAGCCCTGCCTGCCCCGTTGCGGGGACTCTGCCCATAGAGGTCGAATCCAAGATCAAGGATATCGACGGGATCACCCAGTGCAACGTAGACCTCGTCTGGGATCCTCCCTGGGATCCCAGCATGATGACCGAAGCCGCAAGGCTGAAGCTCATTCTTTGAGCCGATAGTCAGCCAGCTTCTCCAGCAATGGGCGCAGTGGTCGGCTGACACGTCTTGCGACGGA
>DODI01000103.1:2306-7193 GCA_003509045.1 Planctomycetota bacterium
TCGGCTGACACGTCTTGCGACGGAAGTGTCGGCTCAGCTCTGGATCCCCGCCAGGCTTTTGGCGATAGCTGATTTCTGTCGAGCTATGTTGTTGCGATGGAAGAGATGATTCTTCTCGGCCTTATCGAGGCTCGATGTCAACTCTCTGGACACTGACTCAGCGCCTGCCTTGTCCTGGCTCTCAACCAGGGCGTTGAATTTCTTGGTAAGTGTCCGAATTTCGCTTTTGGCGCTCTTGTTGCGGATGCGGCTCGTTTCATTCTGCCTGATCCGCTTCTTGGCCTGAAGGCTATTTGCCATGAGGGTGTTCCTGTAAACGTCTTAAACCGTGTAAGCCCCGGATATTACTTTGAAGAGAGGCCGGCATAAACAAAAAAATTACTTCCGAAAATCCAGAAGATGCCAGCGAGTGAAATTCCGGGTAAATAATTTATTCAGTCTGCTTTTTCTGCATGAGACCGTCAACACGTGTTGAGACGTCTCTGAAGCCAATATCCGTCGCCATGATGATCTGGTATTGCTCCAGGGCGTCAGCGTATTCACCGTTGTCTTCGGCGGCAGTGGCCAGATTGTAGCGGATCTCTTTGGCGATATCGCTATCCGGGTCAGCTACCCCTTTGAGTGCCTCCTGGTACTGCGTTATAGCGATAGCGTGCACATTCTTTTTCTGGAAGCATTTCCCCATATTGTTCTGGGCTCTGACCTTGAACTTGGGGTCCTTGACGGCTTTCTGGAATGGCTCGATTGCCTGGTCGTAGCTTTCGCCCTGCATCAACAATTCACCATATATCAGCTTGAGCTCATAGTCCGTAGGGTGAGCCAGAACCTTGCGTTCATGTTCGCCGGTTTTGAACTCGATGGCATTGGCCTCGGCCTCTTCAAGCTTCGCCTTCGCGGCGGCGAGTTCATCTTCGGATCCGGCGCCTTCTTCAAGCTTGCTTATTTGTTTTTTGAGGCCAGCGACCCCTTCGTCGAGGATGGACTCCTCTAAAGTGCCGAGCCTGTCGATGGCAAAAAGATCCTGCGGGTTAACCTCAAGAGCTTTTTTATAGGCCGCCTTGGCATGCTTCCACTTCCCGAGGTCTTGGTAGAGCGCGCCAAGTTCACGCCAGAGCCTTGAATTGGTAGGGTCTGCGCGCAGATCCTCCTTCTTGAAGCGTATGGCTTCAACGCGATCTTCGTCGGTCCTGAGGACCTTGGCTTTCTGTTCGAGGTCCGCAGAGGCCTCCTCACTCTTCAGCATCGACCTGAAGGAGTCGTCCCCGGTCTTAGATTTTTTCTCTTCAACGGCGTTAACCATCGTGGCTGCGGACAAGTCCCTAATCGCCTTGCCCGCCTCCTTGTCTTCCGGCCGATACATCTTCAGCTTTTCCCACGCCTCAATTGCCCTCTTCGGTTCGCCCTCTCCTGCCCAGAGGCTTCCCAGCCTCCTGTAGCTTTCCACGTGGGTCTTGTCGATATCCGTTAAGTCGGAAAGAATAGCGATCGCGCTTTGGGGCGCTTCAATGTTCTCCAGCAGCTCGGCGAGGTCGAAAAGGAGCTGGGTGTTGTGAGGCTGAATCTTGAGGATATTCTCAATTTCCAGGACGGCCTCATCCCACTTCTTCTGGAGCTTGAGCTTCTTTAGATTGGCAAGTTTTCCGGCTGATTTAAGCTTGGCGCCAACTCCGCCAGCGGGGTTGGCGCCATTGCTTTCAACCAGCTGAGCTTCGATCCGATGCAGCATCTGACGTTCGTCAGCGGCCTTGGGGTTTACGGTAAGTCCCTGGAGATAGAGCTCGATGGAATACTCGAGATTCCCTTTTCGGGCGGCCTGCTCGGCTCGCTGAAATATGTCTTTTGCAGTATTCACGAAGATAAGTCCTTAAAGGAAACCGTATCGATCAGAAAAACTTCTGATCGATTCAAAGGCAACTTTCTCCACCCGCAGACCCATTTAAGCCGACCGGAAACCCTGGCCGGGAGGCACAGAGGGAGACCCGGCACAGATAGCCTGGAGGCGGGGGATAATCAAAGAAAGATACCACCTGGTAGCGTCTAAAGCAATTATACCAGCGAAGGTCGGGCAGCCCAAATACGGCCTTTTACGGTTCCTGGCTCCATTGACGGGATTTTTCACATACGGACACTAACTGTATCCTTACACCGGTAATGCCCTTGAGCAAGCCTGGCGACATAAGCGGCGCGACCGCAGGCCGGAAACCTAATAGGGGAGGTCTCCGTGGCTGGTTTCGTAATCCGGGGTGTCGACCATTGCGATCGCATCCCAGGGACAACCATCAAGAAACGTCCCTTCGGGTCCCTTGGTTGTGCATTTGCGGCAGCCAATACACTTAAGGGGATCGACCTCGATAACGCCAAAGGCCGGGGCGCCAGGATTTTGAACGAGGATCATGCATTCATCTACAGGGCAGTAGGTCTGGCAAACTGGCGCGCCTGCGCAGCCAGTGCAGGATTCAGTAATATACGCGAGTACCTTGGGCTTTTTTTTGCGCCTCTTGAGTCCTGCCGTCGCCATTGTGAAATCTCTCCGAGTGCCTTGCCTTCGCACTGATGCCATCACCAGTTGCCGGTATTCTAACGATCCTGCCCCTCGGTGACTATTGCATTTTAATTTTGCGGATCCATCTCGGCCTGGAGGCAGCGAGCGCGCCTACAAGACCCCGGGAAGGTCCAGAAATGAGCTGAGCAGGTAATCAGGCGGATAAT
This sequence comes from Planctomycetota bacterium, assembly GCA_003509045.1. Taxonomy (GTDB): domain Bacteria; phylum Planctomycetota; class UBA8108; order UBA8108; family UBA8108; genus UBA8108. The sequence continues at coordinate 5,016 of DODI01000103.1, forward strand.
TTATAAAGTCCCCAGGCCGGAATCCGAACTGGACCCCTGCCACTTGACACCCACAGTTGCGAGCCGTAAGGATATCCACGCTGGTGTCGCCAACAAGAAGGGTTCGCTCCGGGCTGGTTTTTGATTTTGCAATGAGGCTGAGCATTGCCGCGGGGTCCGGCTTCCTGCCAAGGTCATCATCTCCGCCAATCACATCTTCGAAATAAGAACCGAGGACCAGCTTATCCAGAATCTTTCTCGTCGGCGCGATGGGCTTGTTGGTGAGGACGCAGAGGCGGGCAGGAGCAAGCATCGGCAAGACCTCGAGCACCCCGGGATAGCACTCAGCATGGTCGGTGCAATGGCCCAGATAATGTTCAAGAAAGCTGGCGAGGACCTTCTGGCAGGTCTCGTCTGGGAAGCCTGCCCCGACAGAGCGCTGCACGAGCTTCAAGGCCCCATCTCCGACAAATCGGACAACGGTTTCCATGGGACGGATGGGGAGTCCTTCAGCTTCAAGGGCGCAGTTGATGCTCCGCGCAAGGTCCTCCCTCGTCTCCACAAGCGTTCCGTCCAGGTCAAATACTATCAGGTCAAACTGCATGGCAAAAAGGGCTCGTCTCTCGATATCCGTCAGTAAAAAATGAGATTAGCCTGCAATCGCCGACACGTAAACCCCCTGCACTATTGCCGTAAAGAAAAACCTCCTATATAATCCGCTCCTGGTGGATACTGTAAGTTAGACATTTCTTGATTTTATAGCGAATGCAGTGAGCGGGGCGGATCAATGCGACTCTTTGTTATCGGGGCCATCTTTGTCCTCTCGGCGGTTACCCTCGTAACCGTGGGGATTCTTTCCAGCGGCATTCGCAGGTTCGAGGTGAAAGAGTTATTTGACCCTGATTCCGAAGTGAAGCCTGGAGAAACCATCGTTGTCGATAACGGGCAGATTGTCGCGATAGAATCCCTGTCCCCGAACCTGGTCTTCAAGTACGCCACCGAGCAGCAGCCTACGGAGATCATCCGTGTCGAGAGCAGCCGAAATCCCCCTGAAAATTTCCGGGTCGGGATTGGGGCGAGCATAAAAGGCACCTTCGACCCGCAGACGCGATCCTTCAAGGCCTACCAGGTCAGCACGAATTGCCCGAGTCGTTACGACCCGAAGGAAGAATTAAAAAAGATTGATCAGCAACGGAAGGTAGAAGGCCAAGCCGTCCCCTATAAGCCTGCGCCCGGCAACGCTTCTTTGCCTGGACATCGTGAGAATAGAACAGTAGCCCTTCGCAACTCGGCTCGCTGACGCCGCCCCAAGAATCGAAAGGGTAGTGGACCCCATCTGATGGACGTATTGAATTTTGGTTACTCCTTGCTCTGGATGACGGTCATCCTGCTGGCTGTCATAGCAAGCCTTTGCCTGGTGGGGATCCAGGCCCGTGATCGCCGGTACATCAAGAGCGCGAGGATCGGATTCTACGTCAACTTCATCCTTATATTTGCCGCCGCCGGCACGCTTGTCTGGGGGTTTATCACCGGCTGTTACAACAATGAATACATATGGGGATACTCCGACAAGGATCTCCCTTTCTTTTTCAAAGTCGCCGGACTCTGGGCCGGGCTGGATGGATCTCTCTTGTTCTGGACCCTGATTCTTGCAGGGGTCAGTGCCCTGGCCGCGCTCCAGCATCGCTGGAGCTCTCTTCACCCAAGCGGCCGCCACATGGAGCCCTATGTCTATCTTGTGCTCTGCGTCATTCTCGGATTCTTTGTCGCCCTGGCCATCAGGGAGAACCCTTTCAATGCGATGGAACCCCGGCAGGCGATCCACCTTGCCTCGGCCTACAACATTCCAATGGACCATGAGGGCAACCTGCTCAACGGGAAAGGGCTCAATCCTCAGCTGGTCAATTACTGGTTCGTCATCCATCCGCCCTGTCTCTACCTTGGCATGGTTATCTTTGCCATCCCGTTTTCTTTCGGGATGGCGGCCCTGATCTCCGGCGAGCTGGGACCTTACTGGGTCAGGGTCACCAGGAGGTGGACCATGGCTGCCTGGTTGTTTCTGACATGTGGAATCATCCTTGGCGGCCTCTGGGCCTATCGCCAATTGGGCTGGGGCGGCTACTGGGCCTGGGATCCGGTCGAGAACGCCTCGTTACTGCCATGGCTGACCGCGACGGCCTTCCTCCACTCGATCCAGAT
>DODI01000502.1:0-165 GCA_003509045.1 Planctomycetota bacterium
GACATAGGGGCTGGCGAAGGGGCGGGCGGCCCACTTCGGCAGCAGGGGAAGGATCCGGGCAAGTACCGAATTGAATAAATGCATGCTCAGTCGATACGAAAGGTGCGGCTGTCGAGTGCCAATATCCATCTGACAGGAGGGGGAGTCAACTTTGAGTCGGAGCCC
>DODI01000502.1:463-646 GCA_003509045.1 Planctomycetota bacterium
GGAGTCAACTTTGAGTCGGAGCCCGAAGGTCACCTGCAGGAAAGATGTATTTTTTTTGTCCCTCATTTGCAAACACTCAGGAGGGTTTTATAGTTTCATTTCCGGTCTATTTTCAGGGTATGTCAGGGTGGCAACCTGGAAGAAGTGAAGTAGTAACTGGAAGCCGATCAGTGTCTCACCAGG
>DODI01000502.1:951-1175 GCA_003509045.1 Planctomycetota bacterium
GAAGCCGATCAGTGTCTCACCAGGCCGGTAGCAGGTCGGCAATTTCCAGGAAGTGCCTGAAAGTCAGGCCATAAAAGTCCAGAAAAGGTCGGAAGAGGCCGGAAACGGTTCGATCTGGCAAGAGTATGGGTATCAAAGGTCTGTTGGTCGAAGAGGAGTCCGCAGATATGAGAGTAGGGTTTTTCCCCGCGGTGGCGGTAGAGAGGTTTTCGGCGCTTCACATC
>DODI01000502.1:1481-1711 GCA_003509045.1 Planctomycetota bacterium
AGAGGTTTTCGGCGCTTCACATCGGCAGTGAAGAGCCGCACTTCTTGTGAGCCCCGAGCCTGACGCAGGACCTCCCGGGAATTTTTCCCGGTGCCGGGTTTCGGCATGGGCCAGGGCGTCATAAAGCAACCTTCCCGGCGGCCGCGTGGCCGCGCGGAGGGTGATGTTGAATTCAGGTCTTTCTTATTCGAGGCACTGAACGCGGCCATGTTGTCACCATCCGTGGCGAT
>DODI01000502.1:2039-2297 GCA_003509045.1 Planctomycetota bacterium
CTTTCGGCGCGGATACTGGCCGCAGTGCCTCGACTCTTGGTGGAAAGCGGCGGCTATAAGTGCAGTGAAAAGGAGTGAGGAGATGAAGAGGGAGTACATGGAGGAGTTGCGGGCGCTAGTCGATGCGATCCGCAGAGAAGGGAAGAGTCGCCGGCGCGCAGTTTGTGAAGCTAAGTGGCGTTTTCTTTCCTTCCTTCGCGACAAGCGCAAGCTCGAGCGGGCGCTGGTTCCGGTGCGGACACCTCGGCGGACACCTCG